>NZ_RHQP01000089.1:0-1236 GCF_003935465.1 Pseudomonas sp. o96-267 | reverse complement strand
TGTAGTGGTCTACTGATCCCGGACACCCATTTAGGGCGAGAATGCTCGCCATAGAGAGGTGTCTGATGACCAAGCAACGTCGTTCCTTTACGCCCGAGTTCAAACGAGAGGCCGCTGGCCTGGTGCTCGATCAGGGCTACAGCCATATCGAAGCAGCCCGCTCGCTGGGGCTGGTTGAATCGGCGCTTCGTCGCTGGGTGAAACAGCTCCAAGAGGAGCGCCAGGGCGTTACCCCGAAGAGCAAAGCATTGACTCCCGAACAGCAGAAAATCCAAGAGCTGGAAGCCAGGATCGACCGACTGGAACGGGAGAAAGCGATCCTAAAAAAGGCTACCGCTCTCTTGATGTCGGACGAGTTCAATCGTACGCGCTGATAGACCAGTTGAGTGAGCGGGAGTCGGTGGAAGTGGTCTGTTCAGCCTTCGATGTGGTGCGGTCTTGCTACTACGCCCATCGTCTACGGCGCTGCCGTGTTGATGCACGCCGGGTTGCCCTGCGCAGTCAGGTCAATCAGCTGTTCAACCAGAGTCGAGGATCGGCTGGTAGCCGAAGCATTCTGGGCATGCTGCGTGAGGATGGCGTAAGCATTGGCCGCTTTCGCGTGCGTCGGTTAATGCGCGAGTTGGGCCTGGTCAGCAAACAACCAGGCTCGCACGCGTACAAGCAGGCTACGGTTGAATGGCCAGATATCCCGAACCGGCTGAGCCGTGAGTTCACAACTGAGCGCCCCAATCAGGTGTGGTGCGGCGACATCACCTACATCTGGGCGCAAGGCCGCTGGAATTACTTAGCGGTGGTGCTGGATCTGCATGCACGACGAGTAATTGGCTGGGCATTCTCCGCCAAGCCGGATGCGGAGTTGGTCATCAAGGCGCTGGATATGGCCTACGAGCAACGAGGCAAACCGCAGCAGGTGCTGTTTCATTCCGATCAGGGCAGCCAGTACGCCAGCCGCCTGTTTCGGCAGCGGTTGTGGCGATATCGGATGGAACAGAGCATGAGCCGTCGAGGTAACTGCTGGGACAATTCACCGATGGAACGGTTGTTCCGGAGTCTGAAGTCGGAGTGGGTTCCGCCGACCGGTTACCTGACAGCCCAGGAGGCACAACGGGACATCAGCCACTACCTGATGCATCGCTACAACTGGGTCAGGCCACATCAATTCAACGATGGGCTACCGCCTGCGGTGGCCGAGGAAAAACTTAACCCACTGTCCGGGATGGGTTGACCACTACA
>NZ_RHQP01000088.1:0-1312 GCF_003935465.1 Pseudomonas sp. o96-267 | reverse complement strand
TGAATCGCCTCGGGTTTCGTGGAGGCCTCAACTCTTGAGAAGATGAGGCCATGAGAAAGACTACGACCTACTCCCCCGAAGTCCGTGAACGTGCTGTGCGCATGGTTCTGGAACACCTGAACGACTACCCCTCCGAGTGGGCGGCCATTGAGGCCATTGCGCCGAAAATCGGCTGCGCAGCGCAAACCCTGCATGGCTGGATTCGCCGCCAGCAGACCGATGCCGGTCAGCGCCCTGGTCAGACCAGCGAAGAGCGCGAGCGCATAAAGGCCCTGGAGCGCGAGAACCGCGAGCTGCGCAAAGCCAACGAGATTCTGCGCCTGGCCAGTGCGTATTTTGCCCAGGCGGAGCTCGACCGCCGCACCAAGTCCTGAGGGCATTTGTCGATCAGCATCGTGACCGTCTCGGGGTCGAGTCGATCTGCCGTGTCTTGCAGATCGCCCCGTCCGGTTACCGCAGGCACGCGGCTCAGCAGCGCAACCCGGCATTACGTTGCTGCCGTGCTCGACGCGATGACGCATTGATCCTGGAAATCCAGCGTGTATGGGACACCAACATGCAGTGTTATGGCGCGATGAAGGTCTGGAAGCAACTCCGGCGAGAAGGCACCGAGGTGGCCAGATGCACGGTGGAGCGGTTGATGCGTCGGGCTGGATTACAGGGCATCAGGCGCGGCCAGGTCATGCGAACAACGGTGGCCGGCGACAAGTCGCTCTGTCCGCTGGATCGTGTGCAGCGCCAGTTCCATGCCGACCGTCCAAATCAGCTGTGGGTGTCGGACTTCACGTACGTGTCGACCTGGCAGGGCTGGCTGTATGTGGCCTTCGTGATTGACGTGTTTGCGCGGCGGATCGTTGGCTGGCGAGTCAGTACCAGCATGAAGACCGACTTCGTGCTGGATGCTCTGGAGCAAGCCCTGTATGCCCGCCAGCCGCATTGCACGGGTGGTCTGATCCATCACAGCGACCGTGGCAGCCAGTATGTCTCGATCCGCTACACCGAGCGGCTGGCAGAGGCTGGTATTGAACCCTCGGTTGGCAGCAAGGGCGACAGCTACGACAACGCCTTGGCTGAGACTATCAACGGGCTGTACAAGGCCGAGCTGATTTACCGCCAGTCGTGGAAGAGCCGCGAGGCTGTTGAGATGGCGACCTTGAAATGGGTGCACTGGTACAACCACCAGCGCCTGTTGAGCTCAATCGGCTATATCCCGCCTGCGGAGGCTGAGGCAAACTTCCACCAGCAACAAGCAGGTCAGGCCATGGCGGCCTGACTTAAACGAAACGGCCTCCACAAAAGCCGGGGCGATTCA
>NZ_RHQP01000087.1:0-1422 GCF_003935465.1 Pseudomonas sp. o96-267 | reverse complement strand
CGGCCGATTCTGTTGAAAAAGTAGCGACCTCCCCGTGCTGCCGGCAGAATCACTCTGTCGGTGAGCGCGGGGGCGAACAGCATGATGGGACAGCTACCGGGTGGACAGCAGCGTCTGTTCTACTCGTTCAATCTGGAAGACCACGTTCCGCCCCAACACCTCTTGCGCAGCATCGACCAGTGTCTGGATCTCAGCGATCTGCGTGCATACCTAGCCGACTTCTACAGCCCCATCGGACGCCCCTCGATTGACCCGGAGTTGATGGTGCGCATGCTGGTCGTTGGCTACTGCTACGGCATCCGCTCCGAGCGGCGACTATGCGAAGAAGTGCATTTAAATCTGGCCTATCGCTGGTTCTGCCGGCTGGGTCTGGAAGACGAAGTACCCAATCACTCAACCTTCTCGAAGAATCGCCACGGCCGTTTCCGTGACAGCGATCTGTTCCGCTGGCTGTTCAATGAGGTGCTGAGGCGTTGCATGGCGGCCGACCTGGTAAAGGGGGAAGGTTTCGCCGTCGACGCCAGCGTCATCAAGGCTGATGCCAGCCGGCAACGTGGTGTGGCGGGAAATGAGGTCGATTGGAACGATCCAAAGCTAAGCAGCCGTGCCGTACGCGAGTACCTCGAAGCTCTTGATGAAGAGGCGCTGGCTGAAGCTCTTCCCAAGAAAATTTCACTCACCGATCCGCTGTCTCGTTGGACAGCAGCGCCAGGCGGCCCAGCCTTCTTTGCCTACTCCACCAACTACCTGATCGACACCGAGCACGGCGTGATCATGGATGTAGAAGCGACTCCGGCGCATCGTACCGCCGAAGTCGATTCGACCAGGACGATGGTCGATCGCGTTGAAGCGCAGTTCGACGTCACGCCGGAACGCCTCATCGGCGATACCGCCTATGGCACTGCCCCGATGTTGGCCTGGATGGTCGAAGAAAAGAACATCGACCCGCATGTCCCAGTCTGGGACAAGACCGAACGCAAGGACGACAGCCTCTCCAGCAGCGACTTCCACTGGAATCCGGAGGCCAATGAATACCGCTGCCCAGTCGGCAAACCGCTGCGCAGTGAATGGCGCGCCTTCGTCCAGAAAAGATCGCGGGTGACCAAGGCCAACACCATCATCTACCGCTCCAGCCAAACCGACTGTGCCACCTGTCCACTGAAAGCGAAGTGCTGTCCCAACACACCGAATCGGAAGATCGTCCGCAGCATCCATGAAGCTGCCCGTGACGTGGCCCGACGTATCGCTAAAACACCGGGATACCTCGTCTCTCGCTGTGAACGAAAGAAGGTGGAGATGCTTTTCGCCCACCTCAAGCGGATCATGAAACTCGACCGTTTACGGCTGCGTGGCCTGACGGGTGCGACTGATGAATTCACCTTGGCGGCGACGGTGCAGAACCTGCGCCGCATGGCCAAGCTT
>NZ_RHQP01000086.1:0-1607 GCF_003935465.1 Pseudomonas sp. o96-267 | reverse complement strand
CAGACTGTGTGAAAACCTAGCAGTCTGAGTGCAAGGTGAAGACAATGCCTCCATCAGTCGATGGGGGCATTGTCGTTTATGGGCTACATCCAGGGTGAAGGTCGTCAGCAAAGCAGCCTGTTTCCGCCGACATTGGAAGAGCTGGTTCCTGAGGATCATCTAGTTCGAGTCATCGAGGCCTATGTGGCTCGTCTGGATCTGAAGGTACTGGGGTTCAGCAAGGCTGAGCCCCTCAAGACTGGGCGCCCTGGCTACGATCCAGCTGATTTGCTCAAGCTATACCTATATGGCTACTTCCAGCGCATTCGCTCCTCTCGTCGATTGGAGGCGGAGTGCCGGCGCAATATCGAGGTGATGTGGTTGCTGGGTCGTCTGGCGCCGGACTTCAAGACCATCGCGGATTTTCGCAAAGACAACAGCATGGCCTTTCAGGCGACTTGCAAGGCTTTCGTCCAGTTCTGTCGCCAGGCGAGCTTGATCAGTGGGGAGCTGGTGGCCATCGATGGCAGCAAGTTCCAAGCGGTAGCTTCGCTGCGCAAGCACCTGAGCGTGGAGAAGCTCAAGCGTCAACAAGCGAAGCTGGAAAAACACATTGCCCAGTACCTGGCCCAGCTTGATGAGGGTGATGCACAAGACGCGCAAGAGACGATTGACCGGGCAGCGGTGAAACAGGCGCTACGCCAGCTACAGGATCGCCATGCCGATAACTTGACCGTAAAAGCGCTGATGGAGGCGCAGGGCCTGGAACAGTTCGTCGAAGGCGAAGCGGATGCCAAGAAGATGCGCTGCTCAGGCAAGAGCCCTTGCGTGGCCTACAACGTGCAGAGCGCTGTCGATGCCGAGCATGGCCTGATCGTGCATCACGAAGTGACCAGTGACTGCACCGACAACCAGCAGTTGGAGCCGATGGCCAAAGCGACTCAGGCGGTTCTGCAGCAGCCTGAGCTGACCGTCACGGCTGATGCAGGTTATTCCAACGGGGCGCAGTTTCAGGCCTGCGAAGAAGTGGGCATTACGGCTTTCGTCCCCGTGAATCGCGCGCCCAACAACCAGGGCGGCGGCACACTGTTTGCGCGTCAGGACTTCACTTACGATCCTGCGACCGACAGCTTCCAATGTCCTGCGGGCAAGACCCTGTCGCTCAAACAGCTCAATCGTGGCACTCGCCTTTACGCAGCCCGTACCAAGGACTGCGGGAACTGCCCATTAAAAGCCAAGTGCACACAGGCCCAACGGCGTCATATCAGCCGCCATCCCAACGAAGAGGCGTTCGCGCGGATGGAGAAACGACTCGAAACTCACCCTGAGATGATGGGACGGCGACGAGCAATCGTCGAGCACCCTTTTGGCAATCTCAAACAATGGATTCTGGGCAACGGTCGTTTTCTAGTGCGCCATTTCAGCGGGGTGAGAGCTGAGATGGCGATGGCCGTGCAAGCCTACAACCTCAAACGTGCTATTTCGGTACTCGGGGCACGCCGCATGATCGAGCTGCTGACCTGAGCGCTGCACTTTGCATCATTGCACCAGTAAAAACACAAACGCCACGAATCAATCGAGGCGTTTGTATTGAACCGGTTCAGTTCAGAACGTTTTCACACAGTCTG
>NZ_RHQP01000085.1:0-1629 GCF_003935465.1 Pseudomonas sp. o96-267 | reverse complement strand
GTCGGCATGCTTGGCGCCATCGAGTTGGTGCAGGACAAGGCGACGCGCACACGTTATCCGGGTGACAAGGCGGTAGGCATGATCTGCCGCGGCCATTGTTTCAACAACGGTCTGATCATGCGCGCCGTGGGCGACACCATGATCATTGCGCCGCCTCTGGTAATCAGTCAGGCGGAAGTGGATGAGCTGGTAGAGAAAGCGCGCAAATGCCTGGATCTGACCTGGGAGCAGGTGCGTGGTCTGGCGTAACGCGTGATTCGCGGCTCTCCTACAGGCGTAGCAGCGCTCGCGTAGGAGCGTCTTCAGCCGCGAAGGACGATGATCAAAAGAAAACCCCGCAACCGGCAACGGTGGCGGGGTTTTCTTTTTCAGCCGCTTACTTGAGGCTGTTCTTCAGCGTCTGCGCGGCCTGGTCCATGGCGGTACGTACCGCCGGCACTTCGGACACCACATTGAGCAGGCCGTAGTCGTGGATCATGCCGTTGTAGCGCACGGCAGTCACCGGAACACCGGCGGCGTTCAGGCGGCGAGCGTAGGCTTCGCCTTCGTCGCGCAGCACGTCCATCTCGGCCGTCTGCACCAGGGCCGGCGGCAGGCCTTTGAGCTGCTCCAGGCTGGCACGCAGTGGCGAGGCATAAATCTCGTCACGCTGCTTCGGGTCGGTGGTGTAGTTGTCCCAGAACCATTCCATCATGCCGCGGGTCAGGAAGTGGCCTTCGGCGAACTGGTTATACGACGCATTGTTGAAGTTGGCGTCGGTCACTGGCCACAGCAGGACCTGGGCGCGCAGTTTCGGCGTACCGGCTTCCTTGGCCTTGATGGCCACCACAGCAGCCATGTTGCCGCCGACACTGTTGCCGGCCACGGCCAGACGCGAACCGTCGACACCGATCTGACTGCCGTTATCGGCGACCCATTTGGTCGCGGCATAGGCCTGGTTGATCGCGGTCGGGTACTTGGCTTCCGGCGACGGCGTGTAGTCGACGTAGATTGCAGCCGCCCCAGAGCCTACTACCAGGTCGCGGATCAGGCGTTCGTGGGTCGGATAATCACCCAGTACCCAGCCACCACCGTGGAAGAACATGAAGCCGGGCAGAATGCCGCGAGCGCCTTCAGGACGTACCACCTTGAGGGTGAGCGACTGGCCATTAACCTGGATCACCTTGGTGTCCACGATAATGCCGGACAGATCTACCTCGACACTGGCCTGAGCACCCACCAGCACGGCGCGGGCGTCGTTCGGCGAGAGCATTTACAGCGGCTGACCGCCCCCGGCTGCCAGGGCATCGAGGAAGCCCTGAGTGTTGCGCTCCACACCGGGACTGCCGGCGGCGAAGCTGCTGTTGATGGCCAGGGCAAGCAGCCCAGCGGTCAGAGTGCGAGAAATGTTCATGGTCAAGCTCCTGTCGATCAGTTGGGCTGCTGGTTGTCAGTTCTGGTTGGTGCAAGCGCTGGAGAGTTGTTCGTAGCCGAGAACCTCCACGTCACCCGCGCTGTTGCGGTAGGTCATCGTTGCCGTGACCACTTCGCACATCGAGCTGTTAGGCACGTCGATGGAAATCACTTTGGCGATATCCAGGTTCTGGCCGTAGCGGTAGGGCGTGGCCTCGGCGCTGTGGGCGAGGGTGG
>NZ_RHQP01000084.1:0-1645 GCF_003935465.1 Pseudomonas sp. o96-267 | reverse complement strand
CCATCAACTTCCGGGGATTTTCTCAGCGTCTAGGAGGCCGTCGGAGGCCCAATCAGGCGCAATCGATAATTCTGGTTGCTATGGCACTTTCGGCTTCAGTACGCCTGCTGGAGGGCGGTACGAGTCGTAGAACAGGCCTCAGGCCTTCATCGCTGCCATCAGGGCACCGCTGCCCAGCACGTTCAACACGCGTTTGAGATTGTAGGCGAGCACATGCAGGCTCATCTCGGTACTCACTCGGTCGAGAGTCTTGGTGAGGAAGTGGGTGGCGCCCATCCAGCTCTTCAGCGTGCCGAACGGGTGCTCGACCGTCTGACGGCGGATTCGCATCATTTCAGGCGCTTGATCCAGGCGACTCTGCATCGCTTCGAGCACTGCCTCATGCTCCCATCGGCTCACTCGGCGCTCTGAGCTAGGCGTACAGTGCTCTTTCAACGCACAACCCTGGCAATGCGAACTCCAGTAGCGGTGCAGTTTCAGCCCTTTTTCGACGCTTGAGAACCGCCAGATCAGGCTTTGCCCAGCCGGGCATCGATACTCGTTCTTGGCTGCGTCATAGATGAAATCACCTTTGCCGAAGCGACCAGCCGCTGTCGCTCCCGAGGTCAGCGTCTTGGGCACGAAAACGGTGATTCCAGCCTCATGGCACGCCAGGATTTCTTCGCCTTTGAAATACCCTCTGTCTGCGACCGCCGAGAGTTCCTCGACACCCATGGCCTCTCGCGCTTGCTTGGCCATGGAGCTCAGTTGGTCTCGATCGACCCCGTCGTTCGTGACCTCGTGGGTCACGATCAGGTGGTGCTTCGCGTCGACCGCCGCCTGCACGTTGTAGCCGACTACTCCGCTGCCCCGGGTCTTCATTGAGCGGGCATCGGGATCGGTCAGGGAGATCTGTTTATCCGGTGTTTCGTTGAGCTGTACCTCGACTTCCTTGAGCTCCCGCAGCTTAGTTTTCAAGGTCGCAATCTTGTCGTGGAGGCGTTCGGCTTTGACCTGCGCCACGGCCGGTTCCTGGCGATCAGCGGTATCCAGTGCGGTCAGGTAACGGTTGATGCTGGACTCGATCTCCTCCATTCGCCGCTGAAGCTTGGCGCTGGTGAAATTGCGGTCACGGTTGTTGACCGCCTTGAACTTGCTGCCATCAATGGCTACCAGCGCTTCAGAGAACAGGCCAAGTTGCTGGCACAGCACCACGAACTGCCGACAGACGCCGCGGATTGCCTTGCCGTTATCCTTGCGGAAGTTGGCGATGGTCTTGAAGTCCGGCATCAAACGTCCGGTCAGCCACATCAACTCAACGTTGCGCTGACTCTCGCGTTCGAGACGTCGACTGGACTGGATACGGTTGAGGTAACCGTAGATGTAGATCTTCAGCAGGTCAGCAGGATGGTAGGCGGGTCTGCCGGTTTCCGCCGGGACGACACCCTCGAAACCCAGTAGGCCAAGGTCGAGTTCATCGACGAAAACATCGACCACCCGCACCGGGTTGGTGTCCGCCACGTAGTCATCCAAGCTCTCGGGAAGCAGTGTGCTTTGCCCTCGGTGCTCTCCCTGGATAAAGCGCTTCATTGGCGTCCCCCGCTGATTTTGAATCCATCAAATCACAGCAAGGACGATGCCAACGTTTTTACACGGTCTGGGCCGG
>NZ_RHQP01000083.1:0-1662 GCF_003935465.1 Pseudomonas sp. o96-267 | reverse complement strand
TGGCCCAGAGTGTGTAAAAACGCCCGGATAAACCCTTGCTATGATTTCTGAGAATCTCATCGCAAGGGTCGCCTATGAAACGGTTTATCCAGGGTGAACACCGAGGTCAAAGCACTTTACTTCCCGAAAGTCTCGACGACTACGTCAGCGATACCAATTCGGTACGTGTGGTCGATGTCTTCGTCGACGAACTCGACCTAGCCACGCTAGGTTTTGATGGCGTCATTCCAGCCGAAACCGGAAGACCGGCTTACCACCCTGCGATCCTTCTGAAGATCTATATCTACGGCTATCTAAACCGCATTCAATCAAGCCGGCGTCTTGAGCGAGAAGCTCAGCGCAATATCGAACTCATGTGGTTAACCGGGCGATTGATGCCCGACTTCAAGACCATCGCCAACTTCCGAAAAGACAACAGCAAAGCCATTCGCGGCGTCTGCCGCCAATTCGTTTTGCTCTGCCAGCAGTTGGGGTTTTTTAGCGAAAACCTGGTTGCCATCGACGGCAGTAAATTCAAGGCGGTGAACAACCGTGACCGCAACTTCACCAGCGCCAAACTGAAGCGGCGCATGGAAGAAATCGAGGCAAGCATCAGCCGTTACTTGGCATCGCTCGATGCGGCTGATCGGCAGATCCATAGCGCCTCCGCGCCAGATACTGCCAGCCTGGAAGAGAAAATCGCCAAGCTCAAAGAACAGATGAAAGAGCTTCAAGGAATAGAAGCCCAGCTCAACGAATCGCCAGACAAACAGGTTTCGCTGACCGACCCGGATGCCCGTTCGATGATGACGCGCGGCAGCGGCATCGTCGGCTACAACGTGCAGACAGCGGTCGACACGCAGCACCATTTGATCGTTGCTCACGAGGTCACCAACAAAGGTTCTGACCGTGACCAACTCAGCTCAATGGCGAAGCAGGCTCGGGAAGCCATCGGCTCAGAAACGCTGTCCGTAGTTGCCGACCGAGGCTACTTCAAAAGCGAAGAGATCTTGGCCTGCCACGATGCCAACATCACCGCCTATGTGCCGAAGTCGTTGACCTCTGGAGCCAAGGCGGATGGCCGTTTCAACAGAGATGCCTTCGTTTATAACGCTGTAAAAAACGAATACACCTGCCCAGCGGGAGATGCACTTATTTGGCGTTTTTCTAGCATCGAGAAAGGTCTGAAAATGCACTGCTACTGGAGTTCTAGTTGCAAAAGCTGCGCACTGAAAACGCAGTGCACGCCGAGCAGTGAACGGCGAGTGCGGCGCTGGGAGCATGAGGCGGTGCTGGACGAAATGCAGAGCCGCTTGAACCAAGCACCAGAGATGATGAAGGTTCGAAAACGGACTGTTGAGCACCCCTTCGGGACGCTCAAGCAGTGGATGGGCGCAACGCACTTCCTGACCCGAAAGCTGAACGGGGTAAGTGCAGAAATGAGCTTGAATGTGCTCGCCTATAACTTGAAACGGGCGATGAAAATCATGGGTACCGAAGGCTTGTTGAAGGCGATGACGGCGTAAAAGCCCCGGCTTTTACTGTCCCAAGAGGTACCACAGTGCTTCATAAGCGCTCTGACTCGCCACCGGCGCTGATCGTGGCAAATGCTTAGGAAATCACTACGCCCAGGAGCAGTGGGCTGGGGCATACAAGATGCGAAAGTGTTTTTACACACTCTGG
>NZ_RHQP01000082.1:0-1817 GCF_003935465.1 Pseudomonas sp. o96-267 | reverse complement strand
GGCCAGATCGCGGTGCATCGGCAGCTTGGCCATGTTCATCTGGTGGCTCACCGAGCGCATGGCGCGATCTGTGTGCTCTTGTTCCAGCAGGTGTTCGAGCAGCCACTTGGACGAGGCTGTGTTCGACTCACCCTGTGCAGTTAACTCCGCCCAGGCCGTGGCCATGCCGTGCAGGCGCAGCTCCTTGAGTTCCGCCATCAAATCACGCATGACCGACCTCCTCGGCCTGGCCACGCAGGCGGTCGTAGCGCGCCGTGTTAGCGACGGGGGCTTCCTTGAGCGACAAGTGGCTTTCGACGCTGGGTGGTGGTTCGGTCGCGGCCAGGCGCGCCACGACATTGAGGATGTGTTCGGCGCTCAGGCTGCCGCTTTCCAGTACCAGCTCAACAGCCACCAGCACCGCATCGAGCCCGGCGACCGGTACGGCAGCCAGAACTTGCGCCATGATCCGGTCACCGCCGGCATGACGCCCCAGACCGTGCTTAAGCTGACGCAGCGGCGCCGGCAGATCAGCAAAGGGCGCGCCGTTGCGCAGCGCACCGGGCTTGCGTTCGATCAGCGGGAGGTAGTGCTGCCAGTCATAGCTGACCTGGTCGCGATCCAGCAAGCGGACATGGCTGGCGATCAGCGCGTCGTCAGCCACCACCTCGATTCGCGTCGGATACAAACGGCTGCTGACCCACTTACCCGCGTACTCACACGGCACCGAGTAGCGGTTGCGCCCGACGCTGACCAAGCAGGTGCTGGAGACCCGCGCAGGCCGCTCGACGTAACCGTCGAATGGCGCTGGCACAGGCATCAGTTCAGCGCGCTCCAACTCCAGCACTTCGGCCACACTCAGACCGCTGTATTGAGGGTGCGTCAGCTCGTTCCAAAGCGCGCGGCAGCGCTGGCCCAGCCAGGCATTGAGTTCCTCGAAGGAGTGAAACTGGCAGTCCTGGGCGTCTAGCCAGATACGCCTGCGGCTGTCTTGCACGTTCTTTTCAACGATGCCCTTTTCCCAACCAGCGGCGACGTTGCAGAAGTCCGGATCGAACAGGTAATGCGCGCACATCACCGCAAAGCGTGCATTCACCGCCCGGCCTTTGCCCTTATTGACCTTGTCGACGGCGGTCTTCATGTTGTCGTAGATGCCCCGGCGCGGCACGCCGCCCAAGGCGCCGAACGAGCGTGTATGGGCGTCAAATAACATCTCATGGCCCTGGCTCGGATACGCCACAAGCCAGAACGCACGGCTGGCACACAGCTTCAGATGTGCCACCTGCATACGCCGGTAAATGCCGCCGACCAGCAAGCCTTCCTCGCTCCAGTCAAACTGAAACGCCTCGCCAAGAGCAAAGGTCAGCGGCACAAAGGCCTGCGACGCCTTGCCCTGTCCCCCTCGCCAGGCACGGATAAACGCGGTGAGCTGGCTGTAGCCACCGTCATAACCATCGGCTTTGATTTGCGCCAACAGCGCCTTGGCACTGCGCCGCTGTTGCTTGGGGCGCAGCGAATCGGCTTTTAGCGCCTGCTCTAGCGTGACGTGAAAAGGGCTGAGTTTGTTAAAGATCGCGCGGCGTTGGTACACCGGCTGCTTGGCCTCAGGTGCTCTGACCCACTTGCGAATCGTGTTGCGCGCCAGCCCGGTGCGCTTGGCTATCTCATGCAGCGACAGCTTGTCGCGGAAATACATCCGGCGGATTTTGCCCATCATTTCCATACTGATCACCCTGTGTTCTCCTGCTCAAAAATTGAGCAGAAGCAGTTGAACACCTGGGTCAGTTTTCAGTCGGCAGAACAGCCTCTACTGGGTCAGTTTTCGGTCAGCGGCAACA
>NZ_RHQP01000081.1:0-1932 GCF_003935465.1 Pseudomonas sp. o96-267 | reverse complement strand
CAAAATGCCATGGCAATGCGGCATGATGCTCCGGCTTCAATTCAATAACCGTGTTGCACTCAGCTCCTGCAACCGCCCAGGCATCAACGCCTAGACTAAATCTAACACAGTGCACGGGCGCGTTAAATTCTTTCCTAACCCTAGAAACTAACAAATTCCGAGTTGAAACTGTATCACTTGCTCCACTGACATATAAGGATACACCTGGAGTAGGTGGCTTGTGATTATCAATCCAAGATGACTTGCCGCACATTGGAAGACCACACATTATGTAGACTGCGGTAACAAGTGAAGATCGATTCTGACTAGATAACGAATCCAGTTTCTCCAAAAAACTCAGAATAGCCTCAGAATCAGAGACTGCATTAGGCACTTCCAAAATAATCTTTGAAGTGATAATTCCTGATACCGCAGGAGTTAATGATTCAGCAAGAGCCGCCTTGAGATCTGCACGTAGGATTGCGTTCTGATTCTTCTGATGAGTTAGCTCTTGAAGGAGCTTAGCCTTCTCAACTTGCTTAGCAGGCTTTTCACTAGCCAACGCAAAGTAATATTGTACCCTGTCGATCAACTGATTATATGTGGTGCTAGCGCGCTCCCTTAGTAGGGCTAACTGCCCCTCCAACTCTTTCAGTCGATGATGTATTTCTTGAGTATTTTTGAGTGGCTTTTTGACACCCTCACTTGAATCCTTTGTATAAACCCCAGAATGAGTTGTTCCTTTTATGACTTCTCTGACCTTCACCCAGTCAGGATCATGCTTTTGATTGATTGTTGCACGACCGACACCGGATAATTTAGAAACTTCCATCACTGATAACTTTTTTCGGCCGTCGCTTTGGAGCGCTGAAATAGTCGCATACACCCGATTGAGGAGATCCTGCTTAGCCATGCGCCACCTGCTTTAGGAAATTATGTGCTTCATCCCCTACAACCTCGTGAAGTCGCTTAAAGGCTTCAGCGATACGCCTCTGCGAATACTCCTTCTGAGTCGCTCCACAGTACCTATGCTTAATCATATTATCGTGGAAAATTATCTCATTTTTTAATGATGGAACATTGGCCTCGACAAATGCAGCATATCTACAATTATATGGGTCACACGCAAACAAGTTTGGATGAAGCCTCGACCCAGGGCTATCATTCTTAGCATCACAAGGTGACTCGCTGGTAAGACCCGGCGTTCGCATACAGATTGCAAGATTCGTTCTATGCAGAAGCTTCACACCTTCATCAAGCAAAGAGGCGACATACTGACTTAAACTCTCTTTTCCCGCGTTTTGCAATTTAGCCCTGAGTATTGGAGAAGAATTAGCAGTCTTGGCCAACCTTTTGCCGCCAATGCCCCCAATTTGACCAGAAATTACACCTTGCAAAACCTCGACGAGAATTTCCGTATTTTCATCAATCAACGTAGCTTTGACTTCATCGTTCACGCCAGGTAAAGAAAGGATGTACCTTAACGTCATTTTTAAACTGCGGTGAGAAAAGAGGCATTTAATAATTTCAAGATTCCGCGAATCTTGATGAATTATATAAAGGGCAAGTGACTTCCGAAAACGATGTGGGTGTACTCTATAATCAATACCCAGGTTGTTTGCCACTCGATTGCAAGCTCGCTCTACCACAATGGACTGCGGAGTGTTTCCAAAACTAAACTTTGGTATCTTGACAAACAGATAGTCGTGATTACCGTAAGCACGAGCATCACGCCCTATTTCAATTATTACTTCAATTGCGTCAGCAGCAATTTTTGGGATAGGTATTGTCTTAATGTCGCCCTGTGACGAAATAGAAGTTTTGAAAACAGTATAAGTAAGCCAATAACCCTCAGACTTAAACGAAAGACAATCCAGGCGGTTGCAGGAGCTGAGTGCAACACGGTTATTGAATTGAAGCCGGAGCATCATGCCGCATTGCCATGGCATTTTG
>NZ_RHQP01000080.1:0-2151 GCF_003935465.1 Pseudomonas sp. o96-267 | reverse complement strand
CCTGCGGCGGCAGTCGGTCATTGTGCCCGCCCTCAACGCCGTCGAGCGGGCGAGCGCCGAAGCGATTACCCGCGCCAACCGGCGTCTCTACGACGCCTTGGCTGAGCCGCTGACGGACGTGCATCGCCGTCGCCTCGACGATCTGCTCAAGCGCCGCGACAACGGCAAGACGACGTGGCTGGCCTGGCTGCGGCAATCCCCGGTCAAACCGAACTCGCGGCACATGCTGGAACACATCGAACGCCTCAAGGCGTGGCAGGCGCTCGACCTGCCCTCCGGCATCGAGCGGCTGGTTCACCAGAACCGGCTGCTCAAGATCGCCCGCGAGGGCGGCCAGATGACGCCCGCCGACCTGGCGAAGTTCGAGCCGCAGCGGCGTTACGCGACCCTGGTGGCGCTCGCCATCGAGGGCATGGCCACCGTCACCGACGAAATCATCGACCTGCATGACCGCATCCTGGGCAAGCTGTTCAATGCCGCCAAGAACAAGCATCAGCAGCAGTTCCAGGCATCCGGCAAGGCGATCAATGCCAAGGTGCGGCTGTTCGGGCGCATCGGCCAGGCGCTGATCGAGGCCAAGCAAGCGGGCCGCGATCCGTTCGCCGCCATCGAGGCCGTCATGTCCTGGGATGCTTTCGCCGAGAGCGTCACCGAAGCGCAGCGGCTCGCGCAACCCGAGGACTTCGATTTCCTGCACCGCATCGGCGAGAGCTACGCCACGCTGCGCCGCTACGCGCCGGAATTTCTCGACGTGCTCAAGTTGCGGGCCGCGCCCGCCGCCAAGGACGTACTCGACGCCATCGAGGTGCTGCGCAGCATGAACAGCGACAACGCCCGCAAGGTGCCCACCGACGCGCCGACCGAGTTCATCAAGCCGCGCTGGCAGAAGCTGGTGATGACCGACACCGGCATCGACCGGCGCTACTACGAACTGTGCGCGCTGTCGGAGCTGAAGAACGCGCTGCGCTCCGGCGACATCTGGGTGCAAGGCTCGCGCCAGTTCAAGGACTTCGAGGACTACCTGGTGCCGCCCGCGAAATTCGCCAGCCTCAAGCAGGCCAGCGAATTGCCGCTGGCCGTGGCCACCGATTGCGACCAGTACCTGCATGACCGGCTGACGCTGCTGGAAACGCAGCTCGCCACCGTCAACCGCATGGCGCTGGCCAACGAGCTGCCGGACGCCATCATCACGGAGTCGGGCCTGAAGATCACGCCGCTCGATGCGGCGGTGCCCGATACCGCACAGGCCCTGATCGACCAGACGGCGATGATCCTACCGCACGTCAAGATCACCGAATTGCTGCTGGAGGTAGACGAATGGACGGGCTTCACCCGGCACTTCGCCCACCTGAAGTCAGGCGACCTGGCCAAGGACAAAAACCTGTTGCTGACCACGATCCTCGCCGACGCGATCAACCTGGGCCTGACCAAGATGGCGGAATCGTGCCCCGGCACGACCTACGCCAAGCTGGCCTGGCTGCAAGCCTGGCACATCCGCGACGAAACCTACGGGGCGGCACTGGCCGAGCTGGTCAACGCGCAGTTCCGACATCCCTTCGCCGAGCATTGGGGCGACGGCACCACGTCATCGTCGGACGGCCAGAACTTCCGCACCGGCAGCAAGGCCGAGAGCACCGGCCACATCAATCCGAAATACGGCAGCAGCCCAGGGCGGACGTTCTACACCCATATCTCCGACCAGTACGCGCCGTTCCACACCAAGGTCGTGAACGTCGGCGTGCGCGACTCGACCTACGTGCTCGACGGCCTGCTGTATCACGAATCCGACCTGCGGATCGAGGAGCACTACACCGACACGGCAGGGTTCACGGACCACGTCTTCGCGTTGATGCACCTGCTGGGCTTCCGCTTCGCCCCGCGCATTCGTGACCTGGGCGACACCAAGCTCTACATCCCGAAGGGCGATGCCACCTACGAGGCGTTGAAACCGATGATCGGCGGCACGCTCAACATCAAGCACGTCCGCGCCCATTGGGATGAAATCCTGCGGATGGCCACCTCGATCAAGCAGGGCACGGCGACGGCCTCGCTGATGCTCAGGAAGCTTGGCAGCTACCCGCGCCAGAACGGCCTGGCCGTCGCCCTGCGTGAGCTGGGACGCATCGAGCGCACACTGTTCATCCTGGACTG
>NZ_RHQP01000007.1:0-174395 GCF_003935465.1 Pseudomonas sp. o96-267 | reverse complement strand
GCGCGGCCCCACAACCCGGGGTTCCGGTTTTTATGGGGTTGCGGTCGCTCGGTCTGCTCGCGAAGGCTCATACCTCGAACGCTTCGCGAGCAGAGCTCGCTCCTACCTGCGTACATCCCACAAGCAGTCGCCCTTTGCGCACCACAAAACGGCAACTACACGCGCTGCGCACCAAGACCGTTCCATCCCGCACAACCGCATCTGCATGAAATGGGTCCGCCACGGCTATCTGTCTTGTTGGTCAGCTTTTTGCAGTCATGGGATCAGCCAACCAACGGCCATCCCAATACCAAGACTGGAGCTGCACCCACCATGTTCGAGAAGAGCAAAAAACCGCTGCTGCGCACCCTCGTCGCCGCCCTGGGCTTTGGCGCCATGCTCAGCGCCTCCGCCGCCGATCCCTTGAAAGTCGGCTTCGTCTACATCGGCCCCATCGGCGACCACGGCTGGACTTACCAGCACGAACAAGGCCGGCAAATGCTGATCAAGGAAATGGGCGACAAGGTCACCACCAGCTTCGTCGAGAACGTGCCGGAAGGTGCCGACGCCGAGCGGGTGATCCGCAACATGGCCAAGGGCGGTTTCGACCTGATCTTCACCACCTCCTTCGGCTACATGAACCCAACCATCAAGGTGGCCAAGCAATTCCCCAAGGTGACCTTCGAGCACGCCACCGGCTACAAGCAGGACAAGAACGTCGGCACCTACCTGTCGCGCTCCTATGAGGGGCGCTACGTTGGCGGCTTCCTCGCGGCGAAGATGACCAAGACCAAGAAAGTCGGCTACATCGCCTCCTTCCCGATCCCGGAGGTGATCCGCGACATCAACGCCATCCAGCTGGCGCTGGACAAGTACAATCCGGGCACCGAGATCAAGGTGGTGTGGGTCAACACCTGGTTCGATCCGGGCAAGGAATCCGACGCTGCCAACGCGCTGATCGACCAGGGCGTGGACGTGATGTTCCAGCACACCGACAGCCCGGCACCGATCCAGACCGCTGAGCGCCGTGGCATCTACTCCGTCGGCTACGCCTCGGACATGGCTCACTTCGGACCCAAGGCAGTGCTCACCTCCATCGTCAACGACTGGGGCCCGCACTACGTCAAATCCACCCAGGCGGTGATCGACGGCAGCTGGCAGCCACAGGACTTCTGGGGTGGCCTGGCCGAGGACACCATCGAACTGCCGATCAGCGACCTGGTGCCGGCTGACGTGAAGAGCGAAGCCGAGCAGATCATCGCCGACATTCGTAGCGGCGCGTTCCACCCCTTCACCGGCCCGATCAAGGACCAAAGTGGCGCGGTACGCATCGCCGAGGGCGTGAGCGCGACCAACGCCGAGCTGGCCTCGATGAACTACTACGTGGAAAACGTGAAGGCCGAAATGCCGAAGTAAGCAGATTGGTAAAGCCTGCGGCTGACGCCCCAGGCTATCGCGGCTGAAGCCGCTCCCACACCTGTAGGAGCGGCTTCAGCCGCGATAATTTGGAAATCACCGATGCCGTCCCTGCTTATCTCAGCAGAACCGCATCACCGTGGCGCCGGCCTTTGGTGCCACGCATCGCTGCCCTGGGTACGAGAAGACTCGCAGCAACATCCCGGAGCTTTTATGAACAGCCTGCCCATCATCGACATCGCCCCGCTCTACGCCGCCGACGCTTCGGCCTGGCCTGCCGTCGCCGAGCAGATCGACCGCGCCTGCCGCGACTGGGGCTTCTTCTACATCGTCGGTCACCCTATCGGCGCCGAGCGCATCGACGCCCTGCTCAGTGCGGCGAAGACCTTCTTCGCACTGCCCGCCGAAGAGAAACTCAGGATCGATATCACCCAGACCACCCACCATCGTGGCTACGGCGCCATCGCCACCGAGCAGCTCGACCCGAGCAAACCGAGCGATCTGAAGGAAACCTTCGACATGGGTTTCCACATGCCCGCCGATCACCCCGAGGTGCTGGCCGACAAACCCTTGCGCGGACCGAATCGCCACCCGGAGATGCCCGGCTGGGAGGTGCTGATGGAACAGCATTACTCCGACATGCAGGACCTGGCCAAGACCCTGCTGCGCGCCATGGCCATGGCGCTGGACATCGAGCACGACTTCTTCGACGCGCGCTTTCATGAGCCGATCAGCGTGCTGCGCATGATCCACTACCCGCCGCGCCACACCGCCACCAGCAGTGATCAGCAAGGCGCTGGCGCGCACACCGATTACGGCTGCATCACCCTGCTCTACCAGGACGATGCCGGCGGCCTGCAGGTACGTGCACGCGATGGCGAGTGGATCGACGCGCCACCGATTGCCGGCAGCTTCGTGGTCAACATCGGCGACATGATGGCGCGCTGGAGCAACGACCGGTACACCTCGACGCCACATCGGGTGATCAGCCCACTGGGGGTGGATCGCTACTCGATGCCGTTCTTCGCCGAACCGCATCCCGACACACTGATCGACTGCCTGCCGAACTGCTCCAGCGCGGATGACCCGGCCAAGTACACACCGGTGACCAGCGCCGAGTACCTGCTGTCGCGCTTCGCCGATACCTATGCCTACCGACGTGAGGAGATGCCCCCTGCGTAAGGCGAGCCATTACATCGATGTAGGGCGGACCGGGACGCCGGCCGCTCGTAGCGAAGCGAACAGTCCGCCAGACCAGGCCGGGAACGCCATCGCAACGCACGGCGTACTGCTTCGCGAGTACGCCCTACATCATTGCTCGCCCCTGAGTAGGGGCAATCACGAAACAGCCGCGTAGGGTGGATGACGCTTTTTTCATCCACCGCTTCAGCATCGGAGCCTGCACATCGGCGGACATGAAAAGCGGTGTCCACCCTACGCAGCGGGCCAGGCGGCACAGCACGATCCTGTCCCAGCGGTTAAACTTTGCCGATTCCCAAGCCTGACAACGAGAACCGAACATGCCCGAATGGCTGAATGCCCTGCCCAAGGCTGAACTACACCTGCATCTGGAGGGTTCGCTGGAGCCCGAGCTGCTGTTCGCCCTGGCCGAACGCAACCAGATCGCCCTGCCCTGGGCCGATGTCGAGACCCTGCGCGCGGCCTACGCCTTCAACAACCTGCAGGATTTTCTCGACCTGTATTACGCCGGTGCCAACGTGCTGCGTACCGAGCAGGATTTCTACGACCTGACCTGGGCCTACCTGCAACGCTGCAAGGCGCAGAACGTCATCCACGTCGAACCTTTCTTCGACCCGCAAACCCACACCGACCGTGGCATTCCCTTCGAGGTAGTGCTGCGTGGCATCCAGCAGGCGCTGCTCGACGGCGAGAAACAGCTGGGCATCAGCCACGGTCTGATCCTCAGCTTCCTGCGCCATCTTCCTGAAGAAGAGGCGTTCAAGACCCTGGAACAGGCCATGCCGTTCCGCGATGCCTTCATCGGCGTCGGCCTCGACAGCTCGGAAAAGGGCTTCCCGCCGCGTCTGTTCGAACGGGTGTTCGCCAAGGCACGTAGCGAAGGTCTGCATGCGGTGGCGCACGCTGGCGAGGAAGGCCCGCCCCAGTACATCTGGGAAGCGCTGGACCTGCTCAAGATCAAGCGCATCGACCACGGCGTACGCGCCATCGAAGACGAGCGACTGATGCAGCGCATCATCGACGAACAGATCCCGCTGACCGTCTGCCCGCTGTCGAACATCAAGCTGTGCGTGTTCGAACATATGGGCCAGCACAACATCCTCGAGATGCTCGAGCGCGGCGTGAAGGTGACGGTGAACTCTGATGACCCTGCCTACTTCGGCGGCTACGTCGGCGAGAACTTCGCCGCCCTGCACGAACACCTGGGCATGACCGAGGCACAGGCCAAACGCCTGGCACAGAACAGCCTGGACGCGCGCCTGGCCTGAGCAAGAACATCGCCGCTGAAGCCCCTCCCACATCGTGGGAGGGGCTTCAGCCGCGACTGTACGCTCAGTGCCCCGAGAGCTTGCGCCGCTTGCCGGTCACCATCGACAACGGCAGGTTCTCGCGCAGCCGATAGCTCTCGAACAAGGCGGCGGCGATATGCAGGCCGACCAACGCCATCAGGCCGTTGGCGCAGAATTCGTGGATTTCCAGCGGCAGATCCGCGCCCCAGAAATAATCGACCTCCTCCATCAGAAAGCCGGTCACACCCAGGCCGAGCATCAACGCCATCATCAGGATCATCACCAGGGCGCCCAACGGCGAATGCCCCATGCGGTGATACGGCTGCCCGGAAATCAAGGCGCGCAGGTGCTCGCTCAAACGCGCACGGCTCGGCCAGAAATCCGCCCAGCGCGCCGCCGGCGTACCGACGAACCCCCACACCAGGCGGATCGCCAGCCAGACCACCGCGTAGTAACCGAACCAGCGATGCCAGTTCTCACCCTCTTCGGTGAAGAAGTAGTTGGCCAGGAAAGCGCCGGCCAGGGACCAGTGGAACAAGCGCACCACTGGGTCCCACAGGCGCACGGTCGCGGCGCTCATCAGCTTTCCACATTGCTCTTGACGGCATCACCACTGACCGGATCGAAGTAGATTTCGACCTTCTTGCCGTCCTTGTTGTGGCCGTAGATTTCGTAGCAGTTGCCGCCGGTGACCTTGAACTTCTTGATCTCGTAGCCCTGGGCTTTCAGGTCAGCCTGGAACTTGTCCTGATCCTGCCACTGCGCCTTGTCGGCGGTGGTGCATTGGGTAGCAGCGAAGGTCAGCGGGCTGGCCAGAACCAGCGACAACAGAAGCAGTTTGCGCATGATGTAGTCCTCTCAGGTGCAGGGAAAAGTGTGTCTGCGGGGACTACTCTCGCGCTCTAACCTTAAGGCTGTATTAGCGCGCAGTGAACGGTGCACACGATTCGTGGATGAAGGCTCCACGGCGAGGCGGTTGATGATGAACGTCCCTCGGCCAATTCTTGGCGTGGGCGCTCGCCCCTCCTCCATTACTCGAGCCGTGACCATGAGCCAGCCAAGAACCCTGTACGACAAACACATCGACTCTCACACCGTCTGCACGCTGGATGATGCCGGGCATGTGCTGCTGTACATCGACCGCCAGGTGCTCAACGAGTACACCAGCCCTCAGGCCTTCAGCGGGCTACGTGAATCGACGCGACCCGTATGGCGTCCGAGCGCACACCTGGCCGTGGTCGACCACGTCAACCCGACTGCTGCCAAGCGCACTGCCGAAATCGCCGATGCCGGTGGCGCACGCCAGGTCGCTTATCTGGCAGAGAACTGCCGCGACTTCGGCATCGAGTTGTTCGACCTGCTAGACCGGCGTCAGGGCATCGAGCACGTGGTTGCGCCAGAGCAGGGCTTCATCCTGCCTGGCATGGTGGTCGCGGCAGGCGACAGTCATACCACCACCTACGGTGCCCTGGGCGCCTTCGGTTTCGGCATTGGCACCTCGGAGATCGAACACCTGCTGGCCTCACAGACACTGGTGTACAAACGCCTGAAGAGCATGCGCGTCAGCGTCGACGGTGAGCTGCAGCCGGGGGTGGTTTCCAAGGACATCATCATGGCGTTGATCGCGCAGATCGGCGCCTCCGGCGCCACCGGTTACGCGGTCGAATTCTGTGGTTCATGCATCGATGCATTGAGCGTCGAAGCGCGCATGACGGTGTGCAACATGGCTGTCGAAGCCGGTGCACGTGGTGCGTTCATGGCACCGGATCAAAAGGTTTTCGACTACCTGGCGAACCGGCCGATGGCCCCCAAGGGCGAGCGTTGGCAGCAAGCGCTGAGCAGTTGGCGTCAGTTACGGAGTGACCCCGGTGCGCCCTTCGATCGTGAAATAAGGATCGATGCAGCGCAGTTGCACCCGATGGTCACCTGGGGCACCAGCCCGGACCAGGCGCTGGGCATCGACGGCCACATACCGGCACCGAGCGAGCAGGCAGACCCCATCCTGCGTCAGGACATGCAGCGCGCCCTCGACTACATGGGGCTGGAAGCTGGACGAGCGCTGCAGGGAATCCGCATCGACCACGCCTTCATCGGCTCCTGCACCAACGCGCGCATCGAAGACCTGCGCCAGGTTGCCGAGGTGATCGGCAGCCGCAAGGTCGCCAGCCATGTACGCGCGATGATCGTTCCCGGCTCAACTGCCGTACGCGAGCAGGCCGAGGCCGAAGGCCTGGCCAGGCAGTTCATCGAGGCTGGTTTCGAGTGGCGTCAGTCAGGCTGCTCCATGTGCCTGGCGATGAACGACGACGTGCTACCACCAGGCGCACGCTGTGCATCCAGCACCAACCGCAACTTCGAGGGACGCCAGGGAGCCGGTGCCCGCACCCACCTGATGAGCCCAGCCATGGTCGCCGCCGCTGCGATTGCCGGGCACCTGACCGATATCCGTTCACTTTGACCTGCGAGGTTCGCATGCAACCCTTCACTCTCGTCAGCGGCAAGGCCGCTGCGCTACCAGCGGCCAATATCGACACCGACGTGATCATGCCCAAGCAATTCCTCAAGGGCATCGACCGCAATGGACTGGATCGAGGCCTGTTCTTCGACCTGCGCTTTCTTGCAGATGGCAGCCCCAACCCTGGGTTCATCCTCAATCACCCTCAGTGGCAAGGCGCGTGCTTCCTGGTCGTGGGACCGAACTTCGGCTGTGGCTCCAGCCGAGAACATGCCGTATGGGGGCTCAGGCAACTGGGGATTCGGGCACTGATCGGCAGCAGCTTCGCCGGCATCTTCTACGACAACTGCCAACGCAACGGCGTCTTGACCATCAGCCTGCCAGTGCCGCAGGTGAACGAACTGAGCCAGTGGATCAGCCAGGCCGAACACAACCAGCTCGACATCGACCTGACCAGCCAGAGCATCGGCCTCAGCGATGGCCGAACCATCGGCTTCGACATCGACCCGCTGCGCAAGCAGGCCTTGCTGCAGGGCCTGGACGCCATTGGCAGCACCTTGCAGCGCGCCGAGCAGATTCGTCAGTTCGAACGTGATCATCTGCAGGAAAACCCCTGGCTGGCCTGATCACGAGCCTGGGATAAGCCCCCACGGCGCTTGCGCCGTAGGGGTTTGCTCACGAGTAGATAAAGCCCAGCACTTCTTCGAGCAGCGCCTCTGGCACTTCTTCGGCGATGTAGTGCCCGCAGGGTAGCGCCTTGCCACGAACGTTCACCGCCACCCGGCGCCACTCCTGCAATGGATCGAAGCAGCGCCCAACGGTACCCTCCGCGCCCCACAACGCCAGTAACGGAACGCTCAGCTTGCGCTCGGCCTGCACATCGGCGCGATCATGCTCCAGGTCGATGCCGGCACTGGCGCGGTAGTCCTCACACAAGCCATGGGCAGTTCCCGGCAGGCTCAGGCAACGCAGATACTCGGCCAGGGCTTCCTCGGTGAAAGGCTTCATCCCGGCACTACGCGCGCCCATCACGCTGCGCAGATACAGTTCCGGATTGGCCTCGATCAGGGTTTCCGGCAGCGGCGCCGGGCGAATCAGGAAGAACCAGTGCCAGTAGGCACGCGCGAACTCCTCGCTGGTCTGTTCGTACATGGCCAGTGTCGGTGCGATATCCAGGGTGATCAGATGCTTCACCGCTTCGGGGTGATCCTGCGCCAGACGATGAGCAACACGCGCGCCGCGATCGTGCGCCAGCACATCGAAGCGAGAGAAACCAAGCGCCTTCATCAGCTCCAGCATGTCCAGCGCCATCTGCCGTTTGCTGTATGCCTCGTGCCGTTCGCCACCGGCCGGTTTTTCACTGTCACCGTAACCACGCAAATCTGCCGCCACTACCGTGAAATGCCGGGTCAGCGGTTCGGCCACCTTGTGCCACATCGCATGGGTCTGGGGGTGACCATGCAGCAGCAACAGCGCCTGGCCGCTGCCACCTTTGCGATAGTGAATGCGTATGCCATTGACCTGGCATTGGCCTGTCTCGAAGGACGCGAACATGAGGCGAGTCTCCTTTCTTATAGTAGGGAGGCTACATGCTAGGCCGCACGGCGCGGGCCACTAAGGCGCAAAGCGTGGCGGCGCCCTTCATGAATCGTGGCCAAATACCGGCAGCGCAGCCAGGTACTGCTCGAGAAACTCCACGCAAGCACGCAACCTGGCCGAATGCGCCAGCCGAGTCGGATACACCGCCCAGACATTGGCACTCTGGCGATACTCCGGCAGCACATGCACCAGTGCGCCACTGGCCAGCAGCGGCTGCACTTCCCATTGCGAGCGCAGCATGATGCCGCGATCAGCCAGGGCCCAGGCCAACACCACTTCACCACTGTTGGAAGACAACGGCCCGTCGACTCGTACCGAATGCGCCTGCCCTTGCCGCTCCAGGTGCCAGATGCCGAACGGGTAGTCGCGCTCCTTGATCACCAGACAATCGTGGGACTGCAGATCCTCCAGCTCCTGCGGGCAACCGTGGCGCTGCAGGTAGGTCGGAGATGCGCACAACACGCGGTTGTTATCCGCCAGCCGCCTGCCGATGCATTGGCCCGGCAAGTCATCGCCGACGAGAATCTCCAGGTCGATACCCTCGGCGACGATATCCACCACCCGGTCGAACAGTTCGAGGCGAACGTTCAGCTCCGGGTAAAGCTCGACCATCTGCGCCAGTGCCGGTGCCAGGTGACTCCGGCCAAAGCCCAGGCTGCTGCTGATGCGCAACAGCCCTCGCGGCGTCTGCCGGGCGACCGACAACTCATCGAACAACTCGTCCACATCGGCGAGGATGCGCAGCGCCCAACGCTGGGTGCGCTCGCCATCTTCGGTCAGCGCAACGCGCCGGGTGGTGCGATGCAGCAGGCGGGTATTGAGAGTCGCTTCGAGAATCTGAATGCGCTTGCTGACGTAAGCGGGAGACAAGCCGAGCTCCTCGGCGGCAGCCGCGAAGCTCTTCTTGCGAATGACGGTGAGGAAGACCCGAAGATCTTCCGGCAACGGAAAAGCGTCTCGTGCGCCACTCATGAACCGCATCCAAGGCAGGACAAAGTGGCAGGATACGGCCGTCAGGCCACGAGAGTAACCCCGCCCAACCGCCTATCCCCTCAGGCATCTCAGAAGTCGAAATCGACCTTGGCCCAGAGTGTGCGGCCCGGCTCGTCGATACGGGTTTCGGCCGGGAAGCCGAAGCCAGCATCACCCGCCAGATTGAGGTGCTCGGCGTAGTTCTTGTCGAGTAGGTTATCCACACCGGCACTGAGCTTGACCTGCTGGCTGACGCGGTAGGCACCGTTGAGCGAGAGCACGCCGAAGCCGGCACTGTCACCAAAGTCCTGCCCCACCACATTGCCGCGCCCTTCGGCGATGCGCCCCTGACCATCGACCACACGCCACAGGGCGCCGACGCTCCAGTCGTCGCGCTGGTAGGTCAGGCCCAGGCGCGCCTCCAGTGGCGGCATCTGCGGCAGCGCTTCGCCGTCCGAGCTGTTCTTGCCCCAGGCGTAGGCCAGGGTCGCGTCGGCCTTCCAGTTGGAATCGAAGGCATAGGCCACACCCAGCTCGCCGCCCATGATGCGCGCGTCGACGTTGTCGGCCTGGGTGCTCATGCCACGGTAGTCGAACAGGATGTAATCGCGGATCTGCCCGACATAGGCCGAAGCCCAGGCCTGCAGCTTGTCGTCCTGGTACTGGATGCCGATATCGAGCTGAGTGGTCTTCTCCGGCTTGATGCCATCGAAGGCGTTGTCCGCGCCGGCTGGGCCATTGAGACCGGCGGAGAACAGCTCCCAGTAATCGGGGAAACGCTGCACGTGGCCGATGCCGGCATAGACAGTGGTCGGCGAGCCGGACAGGTCGTGCTCGTAGCGCACGAAACCACTGGGCAAGGTATCGGCACGGGTCTCGCCCGCCGTCGGGTTGGGCGTGGTCATGCCCATCATGCTGGTGAAATTCTGCCGGTAGTCCTTGGCCGAGGCGCGATCCAGGCGTGCGCCGGAGATCAGCCGATCACCCTCGGCCAGGCTCCAGGTGGCTTCGGCGAAGGCGCCATAGTTGTGCATCAGCGCGTCCTTGTCCCAGGGGAAGCGATCAGCATCGACATAGGGCATGCCCATCATGCCGCCGCTGGAGCTGCGCTGGCGGTGTTCGCTGCGCTGCGCATCGACGCCGGTAATCAGCTCGACGTCGTCCCACTTCCAGGTCGCGGCCAGGCGTGCGCCGAGAGTGCGACGGTCGACCTGCGCCGCCATCGGCCCGGCCATCATGCTGCTTGGGTCCGGCACGCGCAGACGGAAGTTGTCCATGATGTGGTCGGCGTAGTTGTAGTAGACCTTGGCCTCGACCTTATCCAGCACGCCACCGAGGTTACTGCGCTCGATGCGCAGGCCGAGGCTTTCGCGCTTGAACTGAGTGCCGTCCATGCCACGGCCACCGTAACGCGCTTCGCCATCGCCACGGCCAGCCGTGAGTTCGATCAGGGTATCGGCATCCGGGGTCCAGCCCAGGGCCACGTCGCCGTTCCACTTGTCCCAGCGCGAGGCGATGGTGTCGCCGTCACCGTTGTCGTAATCGTCCGACTGCGAGCGGTTGCCCATCACCCGCAGGTAGCCCTGCTCGCTGCCCACGGCGCCATCCAGGGTTCGGTCGAAACGGCCATTGGAGCCGGCCAGCACACTGGCATGCAGGCGCGCGCCCAGCTCACCGAAACGCTCCGGCTCGCGGTCAAAACGCACCACCCCAGCCGAAGCACCCGGCCCCCAGATCACGGTTTGCGGGCCCTTGGTAACAGTCAGCCGATCGAAGGTTTCTGGCGAAATGTAGGAACTGGGTGCGTCCATCCGCCCCGGGCAGGCGCCGATCATCTGCCCGCCATCGGTGAGCAGCAGCAGGCGCGAGCCAAACAGCCCGCGCAACACCGGGTCACTGTTGCTGCCACCGCTACGAATCGCGGAGAAACCGGGAATGGTCTTGAGGTAGTCGGCCGCATCGCTGGCCGGCACCGGCTGGCGTGGGTCCTTGGGGTCGGCCACCACGGTCAGCGGCGAGCTTTGCTGGATTGCCGTGATCACCGTGGGTGGCAGTTCGTGCACATGCTCCTCGGCAGCCTGCAAGGCCGTAATGGAACACAGGCCGCAGGCAACGGCCAGGACGGACAAGGGAAAACGAGGGCGCACGAAAGCAGCGCCCGAAACGAAGGAAACGGACATGCGGATACCTGAAAAGTCGATTGGCGAAGAGGCCTGGTAACGGCCTCATGGGTGTGTGGACTTCAGGCGCGCATGGGCGGTGCGCGTGACAACGCATGAGGGAAGTTGGCGCCCGGCAGCGGTCGCTCAGGCAACCCCAGGGTGGTATCGCGAGATAACGCCAGGCGGCTCGCGAGCACCGAGCCATTGTCGGCCAGCACCGGACAATGCGAGAGCAGCGAGCAGTAGCCGCAAGCATCCACCTGCGACACTGGGCTGGAGCTGCTCGCTGGGGCCGGCACGCTACCTGCCCCGTCATGACAGCTGAGCTCGCTCAGCCAGCGCCAGTCAGCCGGCTCGGCACGCAGTTGCGACGCCAGGGGCGCCAGAACGATAAGGACGAACGCCAGCAGCCCAAGCTGGGCAGCGAGGGTTCGTCTGCGTGCCGTGAACATCATCAGTGCTGGTGCTTGCCTGCATCATGACCGGCAGCATGATCATGACCTGCCGGCGCCTCTTTCTGCACGGCGACCTCGACCTCGACAGCACCGGCTTTCTCGAAGTTGAGGGTCAGCGGGAAGCGCTCACCGTCCTTGGCCTGCTGTTTCAGGTTGAACAGCATGACGTGATAGCCCATGGGCTCGAACTTCACCTCGCCACCAGCGGGGATGGCCACGTCCTGCACCTGCTGCATTTTCATCACGCCACCTTCGTGCACATGCTCATGCAACTCGGCCTTGCCGGCCACAGGCGTGCTGGCGCCTAGCAGACGATCGGCTTCACTGCCCTTGTTGTGGACAACGAAATAAGCGGCAGCAGTCGGCGCCACCGGCGGCATCTCGCGCGACCAGGGGTGATCGATGTGCAGTTGACCGGCTTCGTACTCGTGGGCCTGCACCAACAGCGACGGCAGCAGCAGGGTGAGGCCGAGCAGGGTTTTCTTCAGGGTCATGGGTGTTGCCTCCTGGTTTGGAATCGAATCATGGGTCGAGCGTACAACGTCTTGCGACGATCAAGCTGTTAGTTCATGCCTGCGGTTGGGCCGCTGGCCGCAGTTGGCGGTAGCGTGCGAGCAGCCAGTCGAACGCGAGGAGCAGCAGCGAAGCGCCGACCAGTGGGAAAATCACGCCTAGCACCATCATCACGCCGATGGCGGTCTTCCAGCGCGGCAGGTCGTGGCGCAGCGGGGGTAAACCGAAGCGCCCGGCCGGGCGGCGTTTCCACCACAGCACCAGGCCACTGACGGAGCTGAAGATGATCAGCAGGCACACCGCCGCCATCAGCAGTTGGTTGGCCAGGCCGAACAGCTTGCCTTCGTGCAGCATCACCCCGGTTTCCACGGTTTTCGCCACCGGGCCGTAGTCCTGCCAGCGCACATCGGCGAGCACTGCGCCGCTGTATTGGTCGAAGTGCAGCATGGCGTCGTTGCGCGGGTCGTCGGCGAACAGCGCGACGGTGTACACGGCCTGCTCGCCGCTGGGCAGGCTGATGCTGTAGCCGGGCTGGACACCGCGCTCGGCGGCGCTGTCGACCACGTGCTGCAGCAAGCTGGTGGAAGCCGATGCGGCCTGATGCCCGGCATGGCCGTGATGCGCGGCATGCGGGTCGGAAGCCGGCAGCGGCGTGACTTCCACCGCCCAGGCCACGGTCTGCTGGCTGCTGCGGTTGAGGCTGCCGGTCAGTTGCCCGGACTTCGGCACGTCATCCCACATCGCGGCGGGGAAGTGGTTCCAGGCGCCGGCGAACTGCGCACCCCAGTAGCCCGTCCAGGTCATGCCGGTGAGCAGCATGAACAGCAGCAATGCGCTACCCCAGAAGCCGGTCACAGCATGCAGGTCGCGCCACCACAGGCGGCCACGCGCGCTCAGGCGTGGCCACAGCACACCCGCCCCGCTGCTGCCGCGCGGCCACCACAGGTAAAGGCCGGATACCACCAAGACGATGCCCCAGCCCGCGGCCAGTTCGATCAGCCGGTCGCCGACGGTGCCGATCAGCAGATCACCGTGCAACTTGCGCACTACCGCCTGCAGATTCCACAACGCATCCTGGGTGCCGAGCAGGCTGCCATTGTAAGGATCGATGAACAGGTTCAGCTCCTGGCCGTCCTGATTGATCACGAACTGCGCGCTGCGATCCTGCGCAGCAGGCGGCAGGTATTTGCTGACCGTCGCCTGCGGGTAGGCCTCGCGGACGATGGCCAGTTGCTGATCGGCACTCAGGCGCTGCTCGGCGATCGGCACCTGCATCAGGTCGGCGTACATCCAGGTATCGAGCTGCGGTTTGAACAGGTAGATGATCCCGGTGACCGACAGCAGGATCATGAACGGAATGACGAACAGCCCGGCATAGAAGTGCCAGCGCCAGGCCAGGTTGTAGAACGAGGCGGACTCACGCATGGCAGGTGCCTCCATCAGGGGTTTCATGAAAGGGGTTCACAACGACCCTCCTTCGTTTCGCAGGAGCGCGTTTCTGCGCTTCGGCACTCGTGCACGGCGTAAACGTCGCCAGCCCAGCACCGTGCCGCTGAGGCAGATCACCAAACCGCCAAGGCTGAAGGCGATGATCAGGGCTTCGCGCAGCAACGGGCGCTCCAGTAGCGGCGGCCAGTCCCAGCTGTGCAGCAGGTTGAACAGCCAGCGACCGACGCGCTGGCGCTGGTCATGCCGCGCGATCATCTCGCCGCTGGCCGGGTCGAGGTAGACCCAGGTCTGCTCAGGGTCATCGAAGCGCACCCGCAGCACCGGCAGCGGTCGGTTCTGCGAGCCGTACATGCTTTGCGCATCGCGGGCGAAGTAGTAGGTATCGAAGCGCTCCAGCCACTCGCTTTGCAGTGCCGCAGCTGGCGCCATAAGGCGGGCCGTATCGAGCAGCTGTTCACGGGGCAACTGACGCAGCAAGGTCTCGCCGTGCAGCATGCGGCTCTCACCGCTCGCCGCTCGTGCCACCGGATAGATGCTGCCATCGAGGCGACGCCATTCCAGCTCGACCACATCCAGCTCGGTGCGCAGCAGTTGCAGTGCGCGGCTGATGGGGAGCGAAACGTCCGCCGCCCGTAACTCGCCGCCCTGCATCAGCGCAGCGTCGAGGCGCGAACGGCTGTCGGTGGTGCCCCAGGGCCGCATGGACATCAGGCCACTGAAGATCCACGCCACCAGCACGACGCCGAACAGCAGGCCGCCGATATGGTGCCAACGCAACCAGCCACCGGAGTATGGGCTGCGGGAACCGTTGCGATAGGGCTTGCGAAAACGCCAGCGCATCAGACCAACCACCATGCCCAGTGCGGCCATGGCCGTGCCCAGCAGGGACAGGCCGATCACCAGTACGCGCCAGCCGTTGTCGAAACCGAAGCCACTACGTAGCGGATAGAGCCAGTGCAACCAGGCACCCAGCCAATTCCAGCGCCGCTCCTGCAGGCTGGCATCACGCACTACTTCGCCAGTCTTGCCCGACAGGTAGAGCCAGGTACGCTCGGCATCGCCCAGCTCGACCAGATGCAATGGGCGCTCGGTATCCAGCGCACGTGAATGCGTCCAGACATCTTCCTCGAACTGGCCGCGATAGCGCAGCGGCACGTCGCCGGCATATTGCCGGGCGCCAGCCAGCGCCCAGGCTTCGTCCGCGCGCGCCAGGGGCTCACCGCTACGCGCATCGAGGGTCACACGGCGCCCGTCGGCCAGCTCCAGCAGATAGAACGGCTGGCCGCCCAGGCTGCTCAGACGCAGCCGCTGCAACGGCAGCTGCGCCCATTGCGCCGGCACCTCGGCGCAGCAGCTCGTGGGCAGTGCCGGTAGATGCCCGAGGCGCTCGCTGCCGGTCAGCTTGGGGTAGCCGACATACAGCATCACCACCCCGGAGACGAACCACAGCGCCATCAGCAGGCACAGGCCGATACCCAGCCAGCGATGCCAGAGGTACAGCTGGCGTTTAAGCGCCATCAGTAACGCCACTGCACAGCCACTTCCAGGCTGCGCGGCTCGCCCAGGTAGTACTGGGTGTTGCTCTGGTGAATGAAGCGGGCGTAGGTCTCGTCGGTAAGGTTGCGCAGCCGCGCGCTCAGTTCGGTGTGAGCATCCAGATCGTGCTTGAGGAACAGCCCGTAGACCATGTACGACGGCACCCACATGGTGTTGGCGGTATTGGCGTAGACCGAGGAGACATAACGCGCATCGGCCCCCACCTGCCAGTCCGGCGCAACGTCATAGGTCAGCCAGAGGTTGGCCACGCGCTCGGGAATGTTCACCGGGTTCTTGCCCTTGCGCGATACCGCCACACCACCAACGGTTTCGTTGAACTCGTCGTATTCGGCGCGTACCCAGGCGACGTTACCGGCAGCGAGCAACTGCGGGGTGATCTTGAACGAGGCGGCCAGTTCGACACCGGTGGAGGTCTGCTGCCCGGCCTGCTCGGTGGTATTTGGCACACTGGAAGATGGCACCGAGATGTTCTTGCGCACGATACGGTAGGCCGCCGCCGTCGCCGAGCCGCGACCATCGAGGACGTCGAACTTGCTGCCCACCTCGACCTGGCGACCGGTGCTCAGGTCGAAATCGGCGACCTGGCCGACCGAGGCGCTGGTCAGCGTGCCACCTGGCGGCTCGGCAGAGGTGCTGTATTGGCTGTAAAGGCTGATGGCATCGGTGAGGTCATAGACCAGACCGACCCGCCCGGTGAAGGCATCCCAGCGGCGATCCAGCTCGACGCGGGTCGCATGCTCGACTACCTCGAAGTCGATATGGTCGTAGCGCAGCGCAGTGATCAGAGCCAGACGATCGGTCAGCCGGGTACGGTTCTCGACAAAGGCAGAGGAGGTATCGGCCCAGGTGCTGCGCCCCTTGGTGCGCGGGGCGTCCATGCCTGGGATGTCGAGAAACTTGCCCGGGTCGAAACCGTTGGGGTCGACCGTGTCGAAGTTCGCCGAGATCGACAGCGGGTAGTTGGTCTGCTGGTTGCGGCTGTACTCCAGACCGAAGGCCCAGTCGCTGGCCCGGCCGAACAGATCGCCGGCATGGGTCAGCTCGAAACGGTCGCCATTGACCTCTTGGTCATGGCGCTGACGGTAAGCAGCAGAGCGGGTCACCTCGGTATTGGTGTCGTTGTAGCGATAACGCTCGAGGTTGCGGTAATCGCGCTGGCCCTTGTAGTGGTAGAAGGTGTTGCGCAACTGGGTAGAGTCATCGAGGCGGTAATCGGTGATCGAGCGCAGCCAGCGGGTGCGTTGCTCGTAGCGGCCATCCTCGACGTTGTAGTTGTTGAAACGGTTGTGTTTGTCGATACGCAGCTTGCCACTCAACGGCTGCAACACCGGCGAGCCCCAGTACGGGCTGTCTTCCTGCTCTTCCAGGTACTCGATGGCCAGGGTGTGGGAAAGCTGGTCGTTGATGTCGCTGAGCAGGGAAAAGGCCAGGTTGCCCGCCCCGTTCTCCTGACGGTCGATGTAGCCGTTGGTGTGAGTACGGCTGTAATCAAGGCGTGCGTAATGGCGCGGCCCGTCGCCCTGGTTAAGCGCCTGGTTGACGCCGATGGCGGTTTCCCAGGTGTCGTAGCGCGAGTAGCTGACACGCCCTTCCAGGCTGTCCTTGTCACGGCTGGCAAGCTTGGTGATGTAGTTCAGACTGCCGCCCACCGCGCCACTGCCATTGAGGAAGGACGACGGCCCACCAAGCAGTTCGACTCGGTCGTAGATCCAGGCGCCAACAGGACGCGCCGAACCGCCGTACTGCAGGTTGATGCCATTGAACAGTTGGCCGATCTGCGCGCCATTGAAGCCCCGATAGGCCACGTAACCGCCCCAGCCGGGCGGTGCTGAGGCGTTCACGCCGGGCAAGGCATTGGCGGCATCTTGAAAGTTGCGTACGCCGAGACGCTCCATGGTCGCCCGATCCGCCACGCTGACCGAGGCCGGATTTTCACGAACGCTGAGATTAAGGCGCGAGCCGCTCTCGATGGTTTTGTCCAGGTTGATGCCAGTAGCCTCGTCGGGCTCGGCGCCAACGCCAGATACGGTGCTGGCAGGCAGCGTCAAGGCGTCACTTTGCGCCCAGGCAAGGGAGGTGCTGCAGGCGAGCAGCGCCAGGGTGGTCATGCGAAACATGTAAGGCTTCCAGGCTTTTGTTCGATAAGCCCGCACGCGACCTGGCCTCAAAGCCAGGTTGAACGGGCGACTTCAGAGCGCAGGAAGCAGGAAGGGAGAAGCGCGAGGGTTGGCGGGAGGCCAGCGATAGCGGGCAAGACGCGGGATATGCAGGGCCGCCAGCGGCCGCACACGCTCGGCCACGAGCAGGCCAAGCAGCCCGAAGAACGCCGCCAGGATGATGGCGCTGAACAAGCTGGCCAGGGCGCAGTTGGAACCAGTGGCCGGATTCGGTGCGACGATGCCGGAGCCGTCGAGGTCGGCGCCCGCGCCGAAGTTGCCATCGAACGAACAATACTGGCCGTCCAGACCGCTGAGTTGCATGCCAGCCATCTGGCCGTGGCTGATCGCGCAGACGAACGCACTGAACAGGATGCTGAAGTACATCACCCAGGCAGTCAGTGAGCGTTCTTTGCGGGCCAGTTTCATGGGGCGCGACTCTAAACAGAGGATGGCAGCGCGACACTGCGGTGCGTTGCCGCAGGCGTTTGATGCAGGAGTCTAGCAGAGGCTCATGTCTTTATCGCGATGAGTGTTAACACCACGGCGCAACGTCCAGCAAACGCTGGCAACGCAGTTGCACGAATTCGCGCAGCAGGTGCACCGCCTTGCTCAGCTGAGCACGGTGCGCACACACCAGATACAGAGGCGTCGGCTCGCCCAGCCAGTTCGGCAGCAGCACCTGCAGGCGCCCTTCGCACACGTCTTCGGCGACATCCAGCCAGGACTTGTACACCACACCCCGCCCGGCCACGGCCCAGCGCCGGGTGACATCGGCATCGTCGCAGACCCGGTCACCCGCGACATTCATCAGCACCTCGCGCTTGCCATCCTGAAAGTGCCAACGATCATACGCACGGCCATGCAGCATATAGAGCAGGCAATTGTGCTGATGCAGGTCCTCCACGCTCTGTGGTGAACCGTGCCGGGCGATATAGGACGGCGAGGCGCAGAGCACCCGGCGATTGTCCGGTGCCACCGGCAGCGCCACCAGGCTGGAGTCCTCCGGGGCGCCGTAGCGCAGGGCGATGTCCACCGGCTCACGAAACAGATCGGTCAACCGATCTGCCAGCAGCAGGCGCAGCTGCAGTTGTGGATGCTCGCTCTGGAACTCGTCGAGCCAGGGCAGCAGCGTATTGCGCCCCAGATCCGAGGGCGCCGACAACTGCAGCACACCGCGAATCCCTTCCTGGCTGCCAACCAGTTGCTGGCGCCCTTCCTCCAGGCTCTGCAGCGCCAGCCGGGCATGCACCAGATACAGCTCGCCCTCGGGCGTCAGGCGCAGGCTGCGCGTCGAACGTGCCAACAGGCGCACCTGCAGTTGCTGCTCCAGACGCTTGAGGGCGGCGCTGGCCACGGCTGGCGACACATCCAGCAGCCGCGCCGCAGCGGAAAGGCTGCCGGTTTCGGCGGTACGTACGAAGAGTTGCAGGTCGTCGAAGCGAAGCATGGTCATTCACTTTCAAAAAAATAATGAAAGAGACTCTATTACCAGCCTATTTTTCTTGCCACACAAATAAACGAACATAGTTCCACTACCTCCACCGGAGCCAACCATGACCACCGCTCTCACACTGATCGCCACCATCAAGGCCCTGCCAGGACATGCCGAGGCAGTGGCCGCGGGCCTGCAACGTCTGGTCACGGCCACTTGCGCCGAGCCAGGCTGCCTGCAGTACGCACTGCACCGCAACAAGGAGGACTCGCACCAGTTCGTGATGATCGAACAATGGCGCGACGCCGAGGCACTGGACCAGCACCGCGCAGCGCCTCACTTCGTACATTTCACCAACACATTCGGCGAGCGGCTTGCGGGCATCGATCTGCTCCCTCTGCAACCCCTTACCTGATTTCTCACAGAGGACCATTTCCATGAAAGCCGTCGCTTACTACCAATCCCTGCCTGCCGAGCATCCCGAAGCGCTGCAGGACGTGCAGCTGGCCGATCCCACTCCGGGCCCGCACGATCTGCTGGTCGAGGTTCGAGCCATCTCGGTGAATCCGGTCGACACCAAGATCCGCCATGGCGTTATCCGCCTTGGCGATGCGCCGGACAACGGTGCCGCCAAGGTGCTCGGTTGGGATGCAGCCGGAACCGTCAAGGCGGTAGGCAGTGAGGTCAGCCTGTTCAAGCCGGGCGACAAGGTTTTCTACGCCGGCGCCATCGACCGTGCCGGCGCCAACAGCGAACTGCACCTGGTCGATGAACGCATCGTTGGCCATATGCCGGGCAGCCTGTCGTTCGCCGAAGCTGCAGCCTTGCCGCTGACCGCCATCACCGCCTGGGAACTGCTGTTCGAACGTCTGCAGGTTGCCGAAAGCTCGGCCGATCAAGGCCAGAGCCTGCTGATCGTCGGCGCCGCCGGTGGCGTCGGTTCGATTCTCACCCAACTGGCGCGCCACCTGACCGGCCTGACCGTGATCGGCACCGCCTCGCGCCCGGAAACCCAGGCCTGGGTTCGTGATCTGGGCGCACATCATGTGATCGATCACAGCAAGCCGCTGAGCGAGGAACTGGCGCGCATTGGCATCGGCCAGGTCACCCATGTCGCCAGCCTGACCCAGACCGACCAGCACTACGCGCAACTGGTCGAGTGCCTGGCGCCGCAGGGGCGTCTGGCGCTGATCGACGACCCGTTGCAACCGCTGGACGTGATGCAACTCAAGCTCAAGAGCCTGTCGCTGCACTGGGAGCTGATGTTCACCCGTTCGCTGTACCAGACCACAGACATGATCAAGCAGCATCGTCTGCTGGAGCGGGTCTCCGAGCTGGTCGACGCCGGCGTGCTCAAGACCACCCTCGGTGAGCATTTCGGCACCATCAATGCCGCCAACCTGCGTCGCGCCCATGCGTTGCTGGAGAGTGGCAAGGCCAAGGGCAAGATCGTACTCGAAGGGTTCTGAGGCGCGATGGTGTGGTGGGCTGAAGCGGATCGTCGCCCGGCCCATCCGACAAACCACGGCACAACCTTAAGGTGGACGTAGATACAAGGGTGGGCTTCAGCCCACCAACTCTTGCATCCCACCCCCGCCATCACGCTGCTTATCGCAAAGCGTTCTTAACGCTGGTCGACCCTTTGACCCACGTCAGAATAAGGTCATGCAAGCGGACTATCCTGACTTTCCCCAAGTAGCATCGACGACTCGTCGCAGCTCAAGGAGATGGTCAACATGAAGATTGTCGTCCAACCGCAGAATCAGGGTAGCGAATGCCTGTGGCAGGTGCGCCTGGATCAGCATTGCGTGAGTTTTCGCAGCGAAGAAGAGGCGCAGCAGTTCGTTGCCAAGCTCGAAGCGCGGCTGCGCGCGCCACATAACCTGCCCGACTGGCCCGTGCAGCGTCAGGCGAGCTGAACCTCAGCCCTGATTGCAATGACGCAGGATGTGCTGTTCGCACCGAAAAAAACGGGCTAGCCCTCGGTGCGCACGGCGCACCCTACCTCGCCAGGCCGCCCGTCATCAGGCGCAACGCCGGGCTGCGCAACATATCCAACACGGTGTCGACCAGCGCAGGCGCCTGCTGCGCCAGGTCGAAATTGGGCACCAGTAGCCAGTTGGCCTCGATGCCTTCCATATAGGCATGCAGGCACACGGCCGCTCGCGCGCAATCCAGATCCTCGGGCAACTGGCCCTTGTTGACTGCATTGCCCAATGCCTTGGCGATACGTTGATCGCACTCCAGGCTCAGCGCCTGCATGCGTTCACGCAGTCCAAGCAGCTCACCGGTGTATTCGCATTTGTAGCGCAGGATGTCATGGGTGCGGTGAGTCTGTGGCTCACAAGCCAGCCGTGTCAGCGCCGTGATCAGCAATTCACGCATGCAGCCCAGCGGGTCGGGCTCGTCCTCACTCTCGCTGGCACGCGCCAGTTCCTCGAGCGGCAGGCGCAGGCGTTCGAGCATCGCCTGAAACAGGTCTATCTTGTTCTCGAAATGCCAATAGATGGCGCCGCGACTGACGCCGGCTTCTTTCGCCACTTCGGCCAGCGACGCACGGGAAACGCCCTGGGCATGGAACACCCGCTCAGCAGCATCGAGTATTTGCACCCGCGTCGCCTGCGCTTCCTCTTTGGTTCTTCTGGCCATTTGTCACCTACTTTTGCCTTGCAGTAATCCTTCGGTAAGGAAGGACGGGCGAGAGTATGCAGGCAGCTTTAGGCATTTACAAACATTCACGTACGTAAGTATATTCCTCCATCGTTTTTTTCCCCTGCCTTCGTACCCTTCGCCCCTTGGGCCATGATTCGATAAAACGAGGTTCTCAGATGCACTCGAAGCCAGCCTTCGCTGTCTTGGTTTCCGCCATCGCCGTGGCAATGCTCAGTCTTACCGGCTGCCAGGAATCCAGCGCCCCCCAGACCCAGCAAACGCCGCAGGTCGGTGTGATTACGCTCGAGGCCAAACCCTTCACCCTGACCAGTGAAGTGCCAGGTCGTACCAGCGCCTATCGCATCGCCGAGGTGCGCCCTCAGGTCAACGGCATCATTCAGAAGCGTCTGTTCACCGAAGGCAGCGAGGTCAAGGCAGGTCAGCAGTTGTACCAGATCGACCCGGCCACCTACGAAGCGGCATACAAGAGCGCCCAGGCCACGCAGCTGTCCGCCAAATCGCTGTCTGATCGCTACAAGCTGCTGGTCAACGACAAAGCCGTCAGCCAGCAGGCCTACGACGAAGCCCGCGCCGCCAGCCTGCAGGCCGACGCCGCACTGGAGCAGGCGCGTATCGACCTGCGCTACACCAAGGTGATGGCGCCGATCAGCGGGCGCATCGGCCGTTCCGCAGTGACCGAAGGCGCGCTGGTCAGCAACGGCCAAGCCAACGCCATGGCCACCATCCAGCAGCTCGACCCGATCTACGTCGACGTCACCCAGTCGAGCAAGGAACTGCTGCGTCTGCGCCGCGACATGGCCGAAGGCCGTCTGCAGAAGGCTAGCGAGAGCGCCGCCAAGGTCGCGCTGAAGCTGGAGGACGGCAGCCGCTACGCCCATGAAGGCACCCTCGAATTCTCCGAAGTCGCGGTGGACGAAAGCACCGGCTCGGTGACCCTGCGCGCCGTTTTCCCCAATCCGGACCATCTGCTGCTGCCGGGCATGTTCGTGCATGCCGAGCTGCTTTCCGGGGTCAAGCAAAACGCCATCCTCGCCCCGCAGCAGGGTGTGACCCGCAACCAGCGCGGCGAGCCGACAGCGATGGTGGTGGGCGCCGACAACAAGGTGGAGCAGCGTGTGCTCAAGGCCGATCGCACCGCCGGCAGCGCCTGGCTGGTCGAGGATGGCCTGCAGGAAGGCGACCGCCTGATCACCGAAGGCCTGCAGTTCGTGCAGCCTGGCGCCGAGGTGAAGGCCGTGCCGGCGACGAACGTCAAGACCGAACAGCCTGCCCAAGACGCCGAACAAGCCAACGGCCAGGACTAACGGAGAAGTACTGAATGTCCAGATTCTTTATCGACCGGCCGATCTTCGCTTGGGTGATCGCCCTGGTGATCATGCTGGCGGGTGGCCTGTCCATCCTCAAGCTGCCGATCAACCAGTATCCAAGCATCGCACCGCCCGCCGTTTCCATCCAGGTCAGCTACCCGGGCGCCTCCGCGCAGACGGTGCAGGACACCGTGGTGCAGGTGATCGAACAGCAGCTCAATGGTATCGACGGGCTGCGCTATGTCAGCTCGGCCAGCAACTCCGACGGCAGCATGGAAATCGTCGTGACCTTCGAACAGGGGGTCAACCCGGACATCGCTCAGGTCCAGGTGCAGAACAAACTGCAACTGGCCACTCCGTTGTTGCCGCAGGAAGTGCAGCAACAGGGCATCCGCGTGACCAAGTCGGTGAAGAACTTCCTCATGGTCATCGGCGTGGTGTCGAAAGACGGCAGCATGACCCGTGAGGACCTCTCCGACTACATCGTCTCCAACCTGCAGGACCCGATCTCGCGGACCAAGGGCGTCGGTGACTTCCAGGTGTTCGGCGCGCAGTACGCCATGCGCATCTGGCTCGATCCGGCCAAGCTCAACAGTTTCCAACTGACCCCGGTCGATGTGCGCAGCGCCATCCAGGCGCAGAACGTGCAAATTTCCTCCGGCCAGTTCGGCGGCCTGCCCGCCTCGCCGGGCAACCAGCTCAACGCCACCATCATCGGCAAGACCCGCCTGCAGAGCCCGGAAGAGTTCCGCAAGATCCTCCTCAAGGTGCAGACCGATGGTTCCCAGGTGCGCCTGGGCGACGTGGCCAAGGTCGAGCTCGGCGGCGAGAACTACGCGATCAACGCGCAGTTCAACGGCCTGCCGGCCTCCGGCCTGGCGGTTCGCCTGGCCACTGGCGCCAACGCCCTGGACACTGCCAAGGCGGTACGTGAAACCATCGCCAATCTCGAGCCGTTCTTCCCGGCCGGCATGGAAGTGGTCTTCCCCTATGACACCACGCCGGTGATTTCGGCTTCCATCGAAGGGGTGGTACACACCCTGTTCGAAGCCATCGTGCTGGTGTTCCTGGTGATGTTCCTGTTCCTGCAGAACCTGCGCGCCACCATCATCCCGACCATGGCGGTGCCGGTGGTACTGCTGGGAACCTTCGGTGTGCTCGCCGCGTTCGGCTTCTCCATCAACACCTTGACCATGTTCGCCATGGTGTTGGCCATCGGCCTGCTGGTGGACGACGCCATCGTGGTGGTGGAGAACGTCGAGCGAGTGATGCGCGAGGATGGCCTGTCGCCCAAGGAGGCGACCAAGAAATCCATGGGCCAGATCCAGGGCGCGCTAGTCGGTATCGCCCTGGTACTGTCGGCGGTGTTCCTGCCAATGGCCTTCTTCGGCGGCTCCACCGGGGTGATCTACCGGCAGTTCTCCATCACCATCGTCTCGGCCATGGCCCTGTCGGTGCTGGTGGCGCTGGTCTTCACCCCGGCGCTGTGCGCCACCCTGCTCAAGCCCATCGACAGTGACCACCACGAAGCCAAACGCGGCTTCTTCGGCTGGTTCAACCGCACCTTCGAGCGCGGCAGCAATGCCTATCAGCGCGGTGTTGCGGGCATGATCAAACGCAAGGCGCCGTACCTGATCCTGTATCTGGTCATCGTCACCATCATGGCCTGGATGTTCACTCGCATCCCTACCGCGTTTCTGCCCGAGGAAGACCAGGGCGTATTGTTCGCCCAGGTGCAGACGCCGTCCGGCTCCAGCGCCGAGCGTACCCAGGTGGTGGTCGACGAGATGCGTGAATACCTGCTCAACGACGAGGCCAGCACGGTCAAATCGGTATTCACCGTTACCGGCTTCAACTTCGCCGGCCGCGGCCAGAGCTCCGGTATGGCCTTCATCATGCTCAAGCCCTGGGGCGAACGTCCGGGTGAGGAGAATGGCGTAGCCGCACTGGCGCAACGGGCGCAGATGCACTTCTTCAGCTTCCGTGATGCGATGGTGTTCGCCTTCGCCCCGCCGGCGGTGATGGAGATGGGTAACGCCACCGGTTTCAACTTCTTCCTGCAGGACCAGGCCGGCGTCGGTCACCAGGTGATGAACGAAGCACGCGACAAGTTCCTGCAGCTGGCCAACCAGCATCCGGTGCTCGACAGCGTGCGCGCCAACGGCCTGCGCGACGAAGCGCAGTACCAGCTGCTGATCGACGACGAGCGCGCCCGCGCCCTCGGCCTCTCGCTGTCGGACATCAACAGCACCCTGTCGATCGCCTGGGGTGCCAGTTACGTCAACGACTTCATCGACCGCGGTCGAGTGAAGAAGGTCTACCTGCAGGGCGTGGCCGACGCACGTATGGCCCCGGAAGACCTGAACAAGTGGTACGTGCGCAACGACCAGGGCCGCATGGTGCCGTTCAGCGCCTTCGCCAGTGGCGAGTGGACTTACGGCCCGCCTAAGCTGGCGCGCTATAACGGCGTGTCGGCGGTGGAAATCCTCGGTGCGCCGGCGCCCGGCTACAGCACCGGTGATGCCATGGCTGCCGTCGAGGATATCGCCTCGCAACTGCCGCAGGGCGTCGGCTACTCCTGGACCGGTCTGTCCTACGAGGAGCGCCTGGCCGGCTCGCAGACCACGGCATTGTTCGTGATCTCGGCCATCGTCGTGTTCCTCTGCCTGGCAGCGCTGTACGAGAGCTGGTCGATCCCGTTCTCGGTGATGCTGGTGGTGCCGCTGGGGATCATCGGCGCGCTGCTGTTCACCGAGCTGCGCGGGCTGTCCAACGACGTGTTCTTCAAGGTCGGCCTGCTCACCACAATCGGTCTGTCAGCGCGTAACGCGATCCTTATCGTCGAGTTCGCCAAGGCCCAGTACGAACAGGGCATGACCTTCGCTGAAGCGGCCATCGAAGCCTGCCGCATGCGTCTGCGTCCGATCATCATGACCTCGCTGGCGTTCATCCTCGGCTGCCTGCCGCTTGCCATCGCCAGTGGCGCCGGCGCGGGCAGCAAGCACGCCATCGGTACCGGGGTGATCGGCGGCATGCTCAGCGCGATGATCCTGGCGATCTTCTGGATTCCACTGTTCTACGTCGTGGTCTGCTCGATTTTCGAGAAGAAGCGCCCCGAGCCGACCCGTGAAAACGAGAAGGAGGTACTGCAATGAGGCAGTCCCTGTTGTCCCTGGCCGTGGCCGCCGCTCTGCTCAGCGGCTGCAGCCTGATTCCCGACTATGAGCGCCCGGATGCTCCGGTTGCCGCCGACTGGCCGCAAGGCGAAGCCTATGGCAGCGCCGCCAGCGAAGGCATCCGCGCGGCGGCCGACCTGCAATGGCGCGAGTTCTTCCGCGACCCGGCGCTGCAGCAACTGGTGCAGGTGGCGCTGGAAAACAACCGCGACCTGCGCGTCGCCGCGCTGAACGTCGAAGCCTACCGCGCGCTGTACCGCATTCAGCGCGCCGACCTGCTGCCTTCGGTCTCCGCTGATGGCGCCGGCACCCGCCAGCGCCTGCCAGCTGACCTGAGCCAGACCGGTGAAGCCCGCACCAGTGGCCAGTACAGCGCCACCCTGGGCGTCAACGCCTGGGAGCTGGACTTCTTCGGCCGTATCCGCAGCCTCAGCGAGCAGGCCCTGCAGCAGTACCTGGCCACCGAGCAGGCCGCGCGCAGCACGCAGATCAGTCTGGTCGCCAGCGTCGCCAACGCCTACCTGCAATGGCAGGCGGATCAGGCGCTGCTGCAACTGACCCAGGACACCCTGAAGACCTTCGAGGAAAGCTACCAGCTGACCCAGCGCAGCTTTGACGTCGGTGTCGCCGATGCCCTGGCCCTGAGCCAGGCACGCAGCTCGGTGGACAGTGCGCGCGTCAGCCTGGCGCAATACCAGCGCCTGGTCGCGCAGGATCGCAACGCTCTGACCCAACTGCTCGGCAGCGGCCTGCCGGCCGACCTGCCGCAAGGCCTGGCCTTGAACGCCGAACTGCTGGAGCAGGTGCCGGCCGGCCTACCCGCCGACCTGCTGCAGCGTCGTCCTGACCTGCTGCAGGCCGAATACCAGCTCAAGGCCGCCAACGCCAATATTGGCGCGGCACGCGCGGCGTTCTTCCCCAGCATCAGCCTGACCGCCAATGCCGGCACCGCCAGCAGCCAGTTGTCCGGCCTGTTCGACAGCGGCTCGGGCACCTGGCTGTTCCAGCCGCAGATCAGCCTGCCAATCTTCAACGCCGGCCGCCTGCGCGCCAACCTCGACTACGCCGAGTTGCAGAGCGATATCCGCGTCGCCGAGTACGAGAAAGCCATCCAGGTGGCCTTCCAGGAAGTCGCTGACCGCCTGGCTGCGCGCACCACCTACCGCCAGCAACTGGACGCCCAGCGCGCTCTGCTGGAAACCACCGAGACCTATTACGACCTGGCCGAACGCCGTTACCGCACCGGCGTGGACAGCTACCTGACCCTGCTCGACGCCCAACGTCAGCTGTTCAGCGTGCGCCAGCAACTGATCGCCGACCGCCTGGCCCAGCTCAGCAGTGAAGTGGAGCTTTACAAGGCCTTAGGTGGTGGCTGGAGCAATACGGGGAACGCCCCACAAGGTTGACCGCGCGTAACCTGCTTCAAGGACGACCTTATCCAACGCGCCGCCCCCGCAGTCTTTGCGGGGGCGTTTTTTTGTACGAGTTCTGACGGACTGACGCCGCACCGTAGCCCGGATGAAATCCGGGACCCTGAGGCTTGGCGATAGCTGTATGGCGGCAATTCGGATGCGGCCTGAAGTTCGCTTTCGCGAATGAATTCGCTCCTACAGAAGTCTGAAGCCGCATGATTCAGTGGCAGACACCCGAGGCCTCCGAGAACGTTGAAGGCGACTGCTGCGCAGTGCCCTCTCTGTAGGAGCGAATTCATTCGCGATCCGCTCGCCCCGATTTCGCCCTAAGAGCGCCGTGCCGCCACTCAGGCCAACGCAGCCAGCAGCTGCGCGCAATCCTGCGCATGCAGCTCGGTCAGCTCCGGCCAGGGGTTGTCCGGCAGGTTGACCAGCACGCCGCGCGCTCCCGCTGCCTGGGCGCATTCCAGGTCGAAGCGGTAGTCGCCGACCATCACCAGCTCTTGCGGCTTGACCGTCCAACGTTCGGCCAGGTGCAGCAGCCCGCCCGGATGCGGCTTGGGCGGTGCTTCATCGCGACCGAGAATGTCGGCGGTAGCGAAACAGTCATCCAGGCCGATGGCCTGCAGCGTCAGCAGGGCCAGCGAGTGAGCATTGCGCGTCAAAATGCCAAGTTGGCAGCCGCGCTCGCGTAGGGCGTGTATCAGTTCGATTGCGCCCGGCGCCGGGCGCGAAGCCACTGCCAGCTCGCGCTCGTGCTCCAGCAGCCAGCCATGTTTGGCGGCTGCCTCATCCGCCGGCAGCGCGGCAAGGTGATGAAGAATGTCGTCCTCTTCGGGGATGTCGAGGGCACGCTTGATCGCGACAAAGTCATGCACGGCAAGGGTCAGGGTACCGTCCATGTCGAACACCCAGTGACGTGCTTCGCGCAGTGCCTTCACTTCCAGTCCTCACGCACGCGGGTCAGACCTTCCTGGGCCGCCGAGGCCACAAGTTCGCCCTGGCGGTTGTAGATACTGGCGCGGGAGAAGCCGCGCGCATTGCCGGCCCAGGGGCTGTCCATGGCGTACAGCAGCCAGTCGTCCATGCGCAGGTTGCGGTGGAACCACAGCGAATGGTCGAGGCTGGCCACCTGCATGAACTTCTGGAACACCGACACGCCATGGGGCTGCATCGAGGTGGTCAGCAGGTTGAAGTCACTGGCATAGGCCAGCAGGTACTTGTGCAGCTGCGGGTCGTCCGGCAGATCGCCGGCGGCGCGGAACCACACGTACTTGACCGGTTCGCAGGGCTGCGGGGCGAAGGGGTTGATCAGAGTGACCGGGCGGATCTCGATGGGCTTGTCGCTGGTCAACCGCTCACGCATGCGCTCGGGAATCATCGGCGCCACCATGCGCGCCAGTTCGGTTTCCGATTTCAGATCCTCGGGACCGGGGACATCCGGCATCTCGCTCTGATGGTGAAAGCCTTCCTCGTCGTACTGGAAGGACGCACTGCAGAAAAAGATCGGCTGGCCCTTCTGCACCGCCACCACGCGGCGGGTGCTGAAGCTGCCGCCATCGCGGGTGCGCTCGACCTGGTAGACCACCGGCAGGCTGGCATCGCCAGGGCGCAGGAAGTAACCGTGCATGGAGTGCACGTGGCGCGCCTCTTCGACCGTCTGGCTGGCGGCGGAAATGCATTGGCCGAGCACTTGGCCGCCGAACAGCTGGCGAAAACCGAGATCCTGGCTGCGGCCACGGAACAGGTTTTCCTCGATCTGCTCCAGGCTCAGCAGCGCGACCAGATCATCGAGAACCTGAGTCATGGGGTGTCATCTCCTTGCATGGGGGTATACGCAATTGCGGGTAGGCCGGCAGCGATGTCAGGCGTTCATCCCAAACGGCGCGGCCAAGGGTGAAATGGTAAAGACTTTGCAGCCCGCTGTCGGCATCTCCGAGCAATTCGCGCAAAGCATCGTCGAAATAGCAGCCGATGCCCGTACCGGAAAGCCCTGCCGCTTCGGCTTCCAGATAGAGCAACTGACCAATCTGGCCACATTCCCAGTAGAGCCGTGGATAACGCCAGGCGCCATCCGCCACGGCGCCCTCCACCCGTGCCAGCATGGCCAAGGCCACGCAGCCGTCGGCAGCGATGTCCTGGCCGCAGCTGAGAAACCCCGCCAGGCCACGGGCATCGCCTTCAAGCAGACGATATAGCGGGAGGTCATCATCCACCCGCTGCCACAGGTAATCCTCGCGCAGCGGCTGCACGCCGCTGCCCGTGCGGTCCAGCCAGTAGAGGCCAGGCACCAGGCCCTGCACACGATGGACGAACAGCAGCAGGTCGATCTCCCTCGGCTCACCGGTCACGGCGAACGGCACTGGCGATTGCGTCGGCATCAGGCGGCGCAGCCAGGCCAGCAACAGTGCAGCCTGAATACCGCTGCGGCCGTCCATGCTCTGCGCGCTGCGTCGGCGATGCAGGATCGGTCTGAGCGGCAGCCCGGGGTTGTCATTGCGAACGCCGGCAACATCTACGCTCCATTCGGCGCGGGGCCGCGCTGGCGCCCGGCACAGCCCATGCACACGCTGCAACTCGGACCAGTGGCGATATTCGCGCGACAGGCGATTGGGCGCGCCCATCCGCTCAAGCTGCGCCAGCGCCGTTAACAGGGCTTCGGGCAGCGCAAATTCCATCGTTTGCTTCGGGCCTATCCACAGCAGGCAGTCGCCGTGTTCGGCCTCGTGAAAATTTTCTCCATCCAGCCCCAGCAGGCCGTCCAGGCGGGCTTCGGCCACGCCGTGTAGCATGCGCACCTGCCAACCCTGCACGCTGGCGGCGATGGCCAACGCCGCCAGGGCGTGCCCCAGGTCGTGCTGGCAGTAGCGGTAGGCGCGCTCGCCATACTTCCAGGCCTCGCGCCAGGCGATGCTGCTCAGACCGAGGAGAAAACCGCCGGGTGGCAGGCAGTCGGCAAGCTGCCGGCCGAGCGGTGGCGGCAGCTCGCTACGCACTTCCAGGGCATGGACATCCGGCGCGTAGTGGGCCAGCACAGCGTCATCCTCAACAGCGCCAGGAGGCAGCAACAGGTAGGCCTCGGTCGGGTGCAGATTGCCGGATGACGGGTTGACCCGCAGCGCCCAGCGACTGCCGCCAGCCTCCTTCCAGGCGGAAATGGCCAGGCTGTCGTACAGTAGTTGCGAGATGCTGGCGCGACTCAGTGGCGCGGGCGATGTCTGCGGCCCGGCGAAAGCCGTGTCGTACGACGGCCACTCCTCCAGCGGGCGGTGGTACAGCTCGATCAACCGGGCACCCTCGTAGCGGCGAAACGGTGCTGGCTGAGTCGCCCACTCCAACTGCCCCGGCCCTGGTGCGAAACGCTCGGGGGCGTGTTTGCTGAGCTGGTGATAGGCGAGCACGTCGGTCATCGCTGCGCCTCCCACTGCTCGCGGCGGATGCGGTAGAGCACATGCCGCTGCAGGGGATGACCCTCCGGCAGGCGCGGGTGGAGAAAGTCGGCACTTTCGTCACGCTGCATACCGATACTGCGCATCACTGCCTGCGACGGCAGATTGGCCGGTACGGTGAAGCTCAGCACTTCGTCCAACCCAAGCTGCTCGAAGGCCACGGCCAGTGAAGCGCGCGCAGCCTCGCTGGCATAGCCCTGACGCCAGTGCGCCCGTGCCAGACGCCAGCCGATTTCCACAGCCGGCACGAACGACGCATCGAAGCCGACGTGAGCCAGGCCCGTGACACCGATCACCTCGCCCGTGTCGCGCCGCTCCAGCGCCCAGAAGCCAAAGCCGTGCTGATCGAAATGCGCACGTATGCGCGCCAGTAGCTGTGCGCTCTGCTCGGCGTCCATAGGCGCGGGAAAATGACGCATCACCTCGGCGTCGGCATTGAGTGCGATCAGCGCCGGCAGGTCACTGTCGCGCCAGGTACGCAGCAAGAGGCGCTCGGTGCAGGTTTCGATCGTGGGCATGGCGATTGTCTCGATTGGCTGCGACCATATGGCGTCGACTTGGTGAGCACTTATTGTATGCCGCATACGGCCCGCCCTTCGCGGCCAGGCATCGTTTCCCCATGGAGAAATTCCGCTTGCTGCGTGATCACCTGGTCGATAGCGGCCTGAGCACCGATGCCGGGCCGCATCGGCCCGAATAGTCTCCAGCGGAGGCCCTCGCCCTTCGACTGCATCGCTTGCTACATGACTGGCGAGCTGTCATACGGGAACCCGCGCAGAAAAGGTCTGGCAAAGCCAGGCGTAACGGACGACGACAGATAGCATGTACCACGGAGAAAAATTCAACGCCTGGAGCCACCTGATCGGCGCCGTTCTGGCTGCCATCGGCGCGGTATGGTTGTTGGCACTGGCAAGCTTCACGGGCGACCTCTGGAAGATCGTCTCAGTGGCCATCTACGGCGTCACCCTGCTATTGCTGTACAGCATCTCCACCCTCTACCACAGCATGCGCGGCCCGGCGAAGCGGGTGATGCAAAAACTCGATCACCTGTCGATCTATCTGCTGATTGCCGGCAGTTACACCCCTTTCTGCCTGGTAACCCTGCGCGGACCGTGGGGCTGGACCTTGTTCGGCATCGTATGGAGTCTTGCGCTGATCGGCATGCTGCAGGAAATCAAACCTCGCTCCGAAGCACGTGTGCTGTCGTTGATCATCTACGCGGTGATGGGCTGGATCGTGCTGGTGGCGGTAAAACCCTTGATCGCTGCCCTGGGTATGACCGGCTTCAAATGGCTGGCGGCTGGTGGCGTGCTCTACACCGTAGGCATCATCTTCTTCGCCTACGACAGCCGTTTTCGCCATTGGCATGGTATCTGGCACCTGTTCGTCATGGCTGGCAGCCTGCTGCACTTCGTGGCGATCCTGTTCTATGTGCTGTGACAATTTTCTACCGTCGATTGAAAAACGCCCACACCATCAATGCCCTGACTGGGCATAGTGACCACTGCACATATCAATTGGATCGCCGATTACAACGTCAAGCCATTGCCGCTGGTTACCCGGCGAAAAGGTGGAGTCCTGGTGATTGCCTGGATTGGCTGCGACCATAGGTTGTCGACTTAATGAGCACCCATTGCATGCCACTACCGCTGGTCTACCACGAGGATTACAGCCCGCCCTTCCCGGCCGGACACCGTTTCCCCATGGAGAAATTCCGCCTGCTGCGCGATCACCTGGTCGATAGCGGCCTGACCACCGGTGCCGAGTTGCAGCGTCCCGAGTTGTGCCCGGCAGAGATCCTCGCCCTGGTGCATTGCCCGGACTATATCGCCCGCTACATGGCTGGCGAGCTTTCCTACGAGGACCAGCGCCGCCTTGGCTTGCCCTGGAGCGATGCCCTGGCCCGACGCACCGTGCGCGCTGTGGGCGGTTCGCTGCTGACCGCCGAACTGGCCCTGCGTCATGGCCTGGCCTGCCACCTGGCTGGCGGCACGCACCATGCGCACTACGATTTTCCGTCTGGTTTCTGCATCTTCAACGACCTGGCGGTGATCGCCCGCTACCTGCTCGAAGCCGGCCGCGTGCACCGGGTGCTGATCTTCGACTGCGACGTGCATCAGGGCGACGGCACCGCACGGCTGCTGGAGAACGAGCCAGACGCGGTTACCGTGTCACTGCATTGCGAACAGAACTTTCCGGCGCGCAAGGCGCAGAGCGACTGGGACATCCCGCTGCCTCGCGGCATGGGCGATGAGGATTACCTGAAGGTGGTGGACGACATACTCAATTACCTGCTGCCGATCTATCAACCGGACCTGGCGCTCTACGACGCCGGCGTCGACGTGCACAAGGACGATGCCCTGGGCTACCTGCAACTCACCGACGCCGGTTTGGCCGCCCGTGACGAAGCCGTGCTGCAGCACTGTCTGGGCCGCGACATCCCGGTACTGGGTGTGATCGGCGGGGGCTACTCCAAGGACCACGCCGCCCTCGCCCGCCGCCACGGCATCCTCCATCACAGTGCGGCAAAAGTGTGGGCGGCACGTGGGTTGGGCTAGACCCCCGTAGGGCTGGTGAAACCCGCCAATTCGCTGGTGGCGGGTTGCACCCGCCCTACATGCCCCTGACGATCAGCCGGCCTGCACCTTGTCCAACGCCTGCTCCAGCGTGGCTACGGTGCGGTCGATGTTGCCCAGTTTGTCCAAGCCGAACAGGCCAAGACGGAAGGTCTGGAAGTCCGCCGGCTCGTCGCATTGCAGCGGTACGCCAGCGGCGATCTGCAGGCCGATGGCGGCGAACTTGGCGCCGGTCTTGATCTGCGCATCGTCGGTGTAGCAAACCACCACGCCAGGCGCCTCGAAGCCCTTGGCCGCGACGCTCTTGAAGCCGCGCGCCGCCAGCAGAGCTCGCACCCGGTCACCGAGTTGCTGCTGTTGCTCGCGTACCTTGGCGAAACCAAGGGTCTTGGCCTCCAGCATGGCATCGCGGAAACGCGCCAGGGCGTCGCTGGGCATGGTGGCGTGGTAGGCGTGGCCGCCCTGCTCGTAGGCCTGCATGATCTGCAGCCACTTCTTCAGGTCGCAGGCGAAGCTGCTGCTCTGGGTCGCCTCGACGCGCGCCTGGGCTGCCTCGCTCAGCATCACCAGGGCACAGCACGGCGAGGCGCTCCAGCCCTTCTGCGGCGCGCTGATCAGCACGTCGATGCCACAGGCCTGCATGTCCACCCAGAGGGTGCCGGAGGCGATGCAGTCGAGCACGAACAGGCCGCCGACGGCGTGCACTGCATCGCTCACCGCACGCAGGTAATCGTCCGGCAGGATCATGCCCGAGGAGGTTTCCACGTGCGGGGCGAACACCACCTGCGGTTTCTCGGCGGCGATGGTGGCCAGCACTTCGTCCAGCGGTGCTGGAGCAAACGCGGCTTGCGGGCCGTCGGCCACCGGGCGTGCCTTGAGCACGCGCGACTCGGAAGGAATCCGGCCCATGTCGAAAATCTGCGTCCAGCGGTAGCTGAACCAGCCGTTACGGATCACCAGGCACTTCTGGTCGGTTGCCAACTGCCGCGCCACCGCTTCCATGCCATAGGTGCCGCTGCCCGGCACCACTGCCACGGCATGGGCGTTATAGACCTGCTTGAGGGTGGCGGAGATATCGCGCATCACACCCTGGAACGACTGCGACATATGGTTCAGCGAGCGGTCGGTGTAGACCACCGAATATTCGATCAGGCCATCGGGATCAATGTCGGGGCAGATCTGGGACATAACGGACTCCAGCCAATAAGGTTCGACCAGAACCTGCCCGAACCCCGGGCAAATGACAAGGCCAGGGAGCTCTCGGGTAGAATACGCAGCCTTCCTCGGACCGTCCTGCCACCATGACCACAGCCACCAAGCCCAACGCCCATCACGTTGCCATTATCGGCGGCGGCCCTGCCGGGCTGATGGCTGCCGAAGTGCTGGCGCAAGGCGGCGTGCGCGTGGAGCTGTTCGATGCCATGCCCTCGGTGGGGCGCAAGTTCCTGCGGGCTGGCGTCGGCGGAATGAACATCACCCACTCCGAGCCCAGGGAGGCCTTTATCGGCCGCTACAGCGAACGCCAGGCCGAGGTCGCGGCGCTGCTGCGTGAGTTCGATGCCGACGCCCTGCGCGCCTGGATTCACGGCCTGGGCATCGACACCTTCGTCGGCACCTCCGGCCGCGTGTTCCCCAGCGACATGAAGGCCGCGCCGTTGCTGCGCGCCTGGCTGCGCCGCCTGCGCGAGCTGGGCGTGGCGATCCACACCCGCAGCCGCTGGCTGGGTTGGAGCGACGACGGCAGCCTGCGCATCGCCGGGCCGGACGGCGAACGCGCCGTGGTCAGCGATGCCTGCCTGCTGGCGCTGGGCGGCGGCAGTTGGGCACGACTGGGCTCCGACAGCGCTTGGGTGCCGCTGTTGCAAGCACGCAGTATCGAAGTGGCGGCGCTGAAGCCGAGCAACTGCGGTTTCGAGGTCGCCGGCTGGAGCGACTACCTGCGCGAGAAGTTCGCCGGCGCGCCACTGAAGAACGTCGCCCTCACCCTGCCCGATCAGTCCGCGCGCATTGGCGAGTTCGTGCTGACGGCGAGCGGCATCGAAGGCAGCCTGGTTTACGCCTTTTCCGCCGACATCCGCCGCGCCATCGAGGCCGATGGCCAGGCCGTGATCAGCCTAGACCTGCTGCCACAGATGCCACTGGCCAAGCTGCAACAGGCGCTGGGCAAACCGCGCGGCAAGCACTCGATGGCCAAGCATCTGCACCGCCAGGCCGGTCTCGACGGCGTGAAGGCCGCCCTGCTGCGTGAGCTGGCACCGGCCGAAGCCTTCGCCGAGCCAACCGAGCTGGCGCCCTGGATCAAGGCGCTGCCGATCACCCTGCTGCGCACCCGGCCATTGGACGAGGCGATCAGCAGCGCCGGCGGCGTGCCCTTCACGGCGCTGGATGACGGTCTGATGCTCAAGGCCCTGCCTGGCGTATTCTGCGCCGGGGAAATGCTCGACTGGGAAGCGCCCACCGGCGGTTACCTGCTCACCGCCTGCTTCGCCAGCGGGCGGGTGGCGGCACAGGGCATACTCGGCTGGTTGCATAACGTGTAATCCGGGGGATATCGGCGCAATGCCCCGGATTGCATCCGGGCTACGGCTGAAAACCGCTGTAACGCCACGCAGGCTGCGGCTATGCTCAATCTCAGCGCCTCCCACACAGGTAATTTGCTGCCGTGATCCCTCTGCTGGTCTGCGACGACTCCAATATGGCGCGCAAGCAATTGATCCGCGCGCTGCCGGCTGAATGGCCGGTCACCCTCAGCCAGGCCACCAACGGCGAGGAAGCACTGGCATTGATCCGCCAGGGACAGGGTCAGGTGATGCTGCTCGACCTGACCATGCCGGTGCTCGACGGCTACCAGACCCTGGCCGCTTTGCGCGCCGAAGGGCTCAGCAGCCAGGTCATCGTGGTGTCCGGCGATGTGCAGGAAGAAGCCGTGCGCCGCGTGCGTGAACTTGGCGCCCTGGCCTTCATCAAGAAACCCGCCGACCCCGAGATTCTGCGCCAGACGCTGATCGAGCTGGGCCTGTTCAACCCGCAGGGCACGCCAGCGGCGCAGGCCCAGGCGGTGGCATTGTCGGATCTGAAAGTCAGCTTCCGCGATGCCCTGCGCGAAGTCAGCAACGTTGCCATGGGTCGCGCCGCCGCGCTGCTGGCCAAGGTGCTGGGTGTATTCGTGCAGTTGCCGGTGCCGCAGGTGAACATCTTCGAAGTCAGCGAACTGCACATGACCCTGCTCGACGCTCAACGCGGCGAGCGCTTCAGCGCCATCTGCCAGGGTTTCATCGGCGAGGCCATCGCCGGCGAAGCCCTGCTGCTGTTCCATGATTCGGAAGTGGAGGACATGGCGCGCCTGCTCGGCTGGCAGCCGAAGAACGAAGCGCAAACCTCGGAGATGCTCCTGGATCTGGCCAGCATCCTGATCGGCGCCTGCCTCGCCGGTATCGCCGAGCAGCTCGACCTGCGTTTCTCCCAGGGCCACCCGCAACTGCTCGGCCAGCACGCCAGCCTTGACCAGATCATCCAGGTCAACCGTCAGCGCTGGCGCAAGACCCTGGCCGTTGAGATCAGCTACAGCCTGGAGGGCCACGCCATCCATTTCGACCTGCTGCTGTTGTTCACCGAAGACTCGATCAAGCGCCTGACCGCCAAGATCGGCTACCTGATGGAGTGAGACGATGCCCGCGCAGATCGATATAAAGGAAGTCCACTGGCTGCTCGACATCGTGCAATGCATCGACGTTGGCGTGGTGGTGCTCGACCGCCAGTACCGCGTCGAGGTGTGGAACGCCTTCATGGAAAACCACTCCGGGCTTGGCCCGGACCAGGTACAGGGCCGCTCGCTGTTCGAGCTGTTCCCCGACATCGACCGCCCCTGGCTGGAACGCAAGGTGGAAAGCGTGGTGCAACTGGGCACCCGCGCCTTCAGCCTGTGGCAACAGCGCCCTTACCTGATGCGCTTCAAGAGCTACCAGCCGATCACCGGCCAGGCCGATTTCATGTACCAGAACGTCACCCTGTTGCCGCTGGCGGGCCAGCCGGTGGAGCATGTATGCCTGGTGATCTATGACATGACCGCCGCTGCCGTGGCCGCACGAACGACTCAATGATCCCTAGCGCGGATTTCATCCGCGCTAGGGTTCTGACGAAAAAGGGATTTACATGCTGCGCAGCGTTGAACTGAAAACCTTCGTCCCGGCACGGGACTTCAGCCTGAGCCAGGACTTCTACCAGGCGATGGGTTTCAAGCGTGGTTGGGGCGACGAACAGCTGACCTACTTCAGCCACGGCGACCACTGTGCGTTCCTGCTGCAAAACTTCTACGTGAAGGAACAGGCGGAGAACTTCGTCATGCACCTGTTGGTGGAAGACGTCGATGCCTGGTGGCAGCAGATTCAGGCAGCACGCCTGGAGGAACGTTTTGGTACACGACTGATCGCGCCACAGGATCAGCCTTGGGGTATGCGCGAGTTCATCGTGTTCGACCCCAGCGGCGTGCTGTGGCGAATCGCGCAGAACATCTGAACATCACTGGCGGACAAGCTTCGCGTTGTCCGCCCTACGCCCTGTCGCGGCTAAAGCCCCTCCCACAGGTATAACGTCTGCCATATGGGAGCGGCTGGTCGGCATTGCGCCTTAGCCGCGAGCTTCTCTAGCAAGCTCCCCTTACTTCTTGCCACCCTTGGGCTTGCTGCCGAAGCTGGGCACCTTGCGCACCGCCTTGGCTTTGGGCTTGGCGTCCTCTTCCTCGAACCAGCGGCCGAGGTGGATATTGCCCTTGCCGGCCGGTTTGGTAGCGCCGGGGATCAGTTTCTGCTTAGGCTTCTTCGGTTTTTTCAGGACCTGGCCACCCACCGCCGTCTGCGGTACGCGGTGATCCGGAATGAAGTCCGGCTCGTCGACACGCTTGATCAACTGCTGGGTCAGGTTCTCGATCGCCGCCAACTGATCCACCTCGTCGGCGCAGACCAGGGAGATCGCCTCGCCCGTACTACCGGCGCGGCCGGTTCGGCCGATGCGGTGCACGTAGTCCTCGGCGTTGATCGGCAGATCGAGGTTGACCACCAGCGGCAGGTCGTCGATATCCAGGCCGCGCGCGGCCACGTCGGTGGCCACCAGTATCTGCACCTCACCCGCCTTGAAGCGTTCCAGTGCACGCAGGCGACTCGGCTGCGGCTTGTCGCCGTGGATCGAGTCGGCAGCCACGCCCATGGCCAGCAGCTCCTGCTCCAGCTGGTCGACACCCTTGCGGGTCTTGGCGAACACCAGCACCTGGCCCCAGCGTTTTTCCTGCAGCAGGTGCAGGAACAGCTCGCTCTTGCGCTTCTTGTCCACCGGGATCAGCCATTGCTTGACGGTCTTGGCGGCGGCGTTGCGCGGGCTCACTTCCACCGACAGCGGGTCACGCAGCAACTCGCCAGCCATCTGCCGGATGGCATCGGAGAAGGTGGCGGAGAACAGCAGGGTCTGGCGCTTTTTCGGCAGCGCGCTGAACAGCTCATCCAGCTCGCGGGCAAAACCCAGGTCGAGCATGCGGTCGGCTTCATCCAGCATCAGGGTCTGCAGCTGGGAGAACTTCACGGCGTTCTGTCGATACAGGTCGAGCAGCCGACCTGGCGTGGCCACTAGCACGTCGACACCCTTGCGCAGCTTCATCATCTGCGGGTTGATGCTGACCCCGCCGTACACCGCGTAGCTGCTCAACGGCAGGTGCTGGCCGTAGGTCAGGAAGCTCTGCAGCACCTGCTCGGCCAGCTCGCGAGTCGGCGTCAGCACCAGCGCACGCACGCTGTTGCTGGTGACCTGCGGGCCTTCCAGAGTCAGGCGTTGTAGCACCGGCAGGGCAAAACCGGCGGTCTTGCCGGTGCCGGTCTGCGCGGCAGCCATCAGGTCGCGGCCCTTGAGCACAGCGGGAATGGCCTGGCTCTGCACCGGGGTCGGCGTCTGGTAGTCGAGATCAGCAAGGGTGCGCAGCAGCGGCTCGATCAAACCGAGGGAAGCGAAGGTCATGGAGGGTAACCGCAGGAAGTAGAAGAACTGGCGCGTAGTTTACCCGTTCACACCTGCCGTAGGAGCGGCTTCAGCCGCGAAATTGCCCGGCAAGCTACCAAACCGTGGGAGAGGCTTTAGCCGCGACAGCGATGCTCGTTGCTGAAGATTCGCCCACGCAATTCCACAGCACTTCGCGGCTGAAGTGAAATGCCGCCCAGCCGCTCCTACAGATACGAGGCAAACTCAGCTGGCAGTGGCCAGCAACGCCCGCACCTTGGCCGCCGAAAGGTTCTGCAACTGGCAGAGAAAGGCATGATCGGCCTGGTGCCGGCCATGGCGCTCACGCAGCAGGCCGAACAGGTGCAGCGTCAGGTTCGCGGCCATCTCGGCATCAGCCAGCGCGCGGTGGGCACGACCGGTGTCAGGCAAGCCGGCCCAGGCGTTGAGGTTGCCAAGTTTGTGACTCGGCGCCTCCGGCAGCAGGCGCCGCGACAGCAGCAGCGAGCAGGCGAAAGGCTGCAAGCGACGACGACGCACCCGAGCCAGTTCGGCGTCCCAGAACTTCTGGTCGAAGGAGGCATTGTGCGCCAGCAGCGGCCGCTCGCCGATGAAGTCGGCCACCTCGTGCATCACCTGATCGGACGGCGGCGCCTTGCGCAGCATGGCGTTGCTGATGCCGGTGAGCTGCTCGATGAAAGGCGGCACCCAGGCGCCACTGTTCATCAGGCTCTGGTAGCGGTCGACGATTCGCCCGTCCTCGATGATCGCCACGCCGATTTCGGTGGCGCGCGCCTGGCTCGGCGACACGCCAGTGGTTTCGAAGTCGATGACGGCGATGGATTCCACGTAAAACCTCAGTTATTGCGTAGTAACAGTTCGCCCTCGATGGGCACGTACAGGCTGGCGGCGCGGATCAGCGACTGCGCCGTCAGCCCCGGCGCGCCGAAGGCGATGGCTTCGACGCCACGGCTGCGCACGCGTTCGAGCAGCAGGTCGAAATCGCCGTCACCGGAGGCCAGCACGATCTCGTCGACGCGCTCGATGGCGTCGAGCACGTCGATGGTGATGCCCACGTCCCAGTCGCCCTTGGCCGAGCCGTCAGCACGCTGGATATAGGGTTTGAGCTTCACGGTGAAACCCAGCTTGCGCAGGATCTGCTGAAACTGCTGCTGCTTGGCGTCACCCCGGTCGATGGCATAGGCGTAGGCCTCGACGATCACCCCACGGCGGCTGACCTCGGCCCACAGCACGCTGTAGTCGAAATGGCAGCCATGCACCTGGCGCACCGTGTAGTAGAGGTTCTGCACATCGGCGAATACGGCGATCTTCTTCACCTGGAGTCCTCGGGGGCGACGAAGCCGCCAGTATGCCAGAGCCGGGCGGCAGGCGCGCCCAGGGCTGGCCCGGGCGCGGCGCAGCCCCTATCCTTGGCGCCATGACGCCTCTCCAACAGCTGTGCCAGCGTAACCTCGATCTGCTCCAGCGCCTGGGAATCAGCCACCGCCTGGTCGAGCATGAGCCGGTGCTGGATTACCCCACCGCCCATGCCGTGCGCCAGCGTTTCGGCCTGCGCGGAGTGGAGAGCAAGAGCCTGTTCCTGCGCAACGGTGCAAAGCGCTACGCCATGCTGATCACCCTTGAAGGCGCCCGCGCCGACTGGGCCGGGCTCAAGACGCTGCTCGGCAGTCGCCCGCGCATCGCCAGCGACGAGGAACTGATCGAGCAAACCGGCTGCGTGCCGATGTGCGCCTGCCCGTTCGGTCATGACGCCAGCATCACCCTGCTGATCGATCGCGCGGTGCTGACCTGCGACTTTCTGCTGTATTCGCCCGGCCCGCCCGAACTGACCCTGGAAGTGCCCGGCGGCGAACTGCCGCGTCTGCTCAAGGCGCAGCCCAACGCGCAGCTGGAGTACTCTTGAACCCATTCGACTGCCCCGGCGAACGGCCACAGCGCCCACGCCCCCATACTTGGTGACCTGCCGATGAAGCCTCTGTCCGTCCTGCGTGACGCCTGGTTTTTCTCCAGCCACAACCTGGCGGCCATTGCCCGCCTGACCCTGCCACTGTTGCTGCTCGAAGCAATCGCCCAAACGTTGCTCGCCGCCCAGCTCGGCGAAGGCGCCAACCCGGCCTACGGCATCTTGCTCGGCATTCTCTTCTACCCGCTGTATGCCGCGCCGCTGATTCTCTTCCTGCATGCACGCAGCATCGGTCAGACGCCTGGCAATGCGCAGCTGTTCGCGGCGGGCCTACAGTTGTGGCCGACCTTCGCCCTGATGGCGGGGCTGAGCACCCTGGCAATCATGCTCGGGCTGTCGCTGTTCATCGTACCGGGCATCTGGATCATGATGCGCCTGGCCTTCTCCGAACTGATCCTGGTGCTGCGCCAGGAGCCACCGCTACGCGCGCTGCAGGCCAGCTTCACGATGACCGAGGGGCGCTTCTGGCCGGTATTCTCCTGCCTGGCCAACGTGCTGGTACCGCTGTGGCTGCTCGACTGGTGGACGCAGCCAAGCCAGAGCGACACCCTGCTGTGGGTGCTGCATCAGGCCGGCAACGGCTTCCTGCAACTGTTCGCCATCGTCGTGCTGTTCCGCCTGTTCATGCTGCTCGAACCGCAGCAGGCGGCGAATGCCGAGAACAGTGACTAGCAGGCTGTTGAAAAACTACCTGCTAGGCTTGCAGCTTTGGCCAGCGTAAGGAGAGCGCCATGAGCGAAACGAACCCGAGCATCCTGTCCCACGTCTCCATCGGCACCAATGACTTCGACGCCGCCAGCGCCTTCTACGCCAAGGTGCTGGCGACCCTCGGTTGCCGAGAGATCATGCGCCACCCCGGTGCGGTGGCCTTCGGCCGTGAGTACCCGGAGTTCTGGGTGCAGACACCGATCAACGGTCAACCCGCAACGCTGGGCAATGGCAGCCACTTCGGCTTCGTCGCTCCGGACAAGGCCTCGGTGCATGCGTTTCACGAAGCAGCACTGGCAGCCGGTGGCAAGGACGAAGGCCAGCCAGGGCCGCGCCCGGATTATGGCGAGCCCTATTACGGGTGTTTCGTCAGGGATCTCGATGGCCACAAGATCGAGGCTGCCTTCTGGGACGTGGCGCTGATGCTCGCCGGCGAGGCGCAGCACGACCACGGCTGACGCACCAAGCGCCTACTGGTTCGCCACCACTGGCTGGTAGCGCAGCGCGGCGTTGGCGAGCCATCCTTCATGCAGCAGGGTATCGAGCGCAGCAGCCAGCTCTGGCATACGCGCCAGGCGTTTGCGCGAGAAACCGATATAGAGTTCGGTGCGCGCCTCGGGTTGGTAGGCAGCCTTGGCGATCCGCCCGGCCAGCTTTGGATCGAGCAGGGAATAGTCGACCTGGCAGTCGGTGCCGACCAGAGCATCGATGCGACCACGCGTGAGCATTTCCAGCAGCTGCTGCTCATTGCTGACGCCGACCTCGTCCAGCGCCTCGTCGCTGTCGAACGGCTGGAAATACACCGACTCCAGCACATAGCCGATCCGCAGCCCGCGTAGCGATGCATAGTCGTTCAATTGCGCAGCCAGCGCCGGGCTCGCGTAGAAGCGCGGTGAGCAGGCGTAGTACGGCACATCCAGATAACGAATATAGCGCTCGCGCTCAGGCGTTTTGGCCAGGCCGGTCATCATGTCCGCGGTGCCCTGCTCCAACGCCGCCAGCCCACGCGCCCAGGGGGCGCGCTGCACGTCGAAACGCATGCCGGTGCGGCGTGACAGCTCGTTGAGCAGATCGATGTCCAGCCCCTGCAACTGGCCATCTTCCCTGAGCATGCGAAACGGCGGCCACAGATCGGTCATGACGCGCAGCGGCGGCACCTCATCGGCCCGGCACAACGGCGCCAGCACCAGCAGGATCAACAGCCAGGCACGCATCAGATGCGCCCCTGGTTGCGCGGCTTCAGGCCGGACAGGCGTGGCAGCAGCACGCGCTCGAACAGCCTGGGGAAGAAACGCGCCAGCACCCGCGCGCGCCAATCGACGTTCGACAGCACCAACAGGCGGCGACGCTTGAGCGCGCCCTGGTAGATGGCGTCCGCCACATCCTGCGGCGAGGCGACCTTGCCCATCGCCAGCGGTGCCTGGGCCGCCACCGAGCCGTCGCCAACCAGGGCATTCTTGCGCAGGTCGGTGGCGGTGAAGCCCGGGCACACCAGCATCACGTTCACCCCCGAACCCTTGAGCTCGTAGCGCAGGGTTTCGAACAAGCCGTGCAGTGCGTGCTTGCTGGCGTTGTAGGCGCTGCGATAGAGCAAGGGCGCGATACCGGACAAGGAACTGAGCACGATGATCTGCCCACGCCGGGCGATCAGGCTGGGCAATGCCGCCTGCGTGCAATGCAGGGCACCGAAATAGTTGACCGCCATGACTCGCTGGAAGACCTCCAGGCTGGTCTCGGCGAACGTGCTGCGGTGGGTGATGCCGGCGTTGTTGACCAACACGTCGATCCCACCAAAACGCTCGATTGCCAGCGCCACGGCGCGCTGCACGGCCCCGGCATCGGCGACGTCACAGAGCAGACCGAGCGCTTCGGCGTTGTGGTGATCAGCCAGGTGCTGCACCAGGCTGTCCAGCGCCGCCTGATTGAGGTCGAGAATCACCAGGCGCGCGCCCGCCTGTGCCAAGCGCATGGCCAACGCCCGGCCAATGCCAGCGCAGCCACCGGTGATCAGCACTACCTTGCGGTCGAATACCTTGTTGGCAAATACCTTGCGATACATGCACGGCTCCCCAAAGCCCAGTGTTGGCGACGCTGCCAGTCAGCATCCCGCATGACGGCCGACGGCGCGGCCTGTCGAACCTTTCGGCATGGTACTGCAGCCCCTGGCCGCTGTCCCTGGCGGGCGAAACGGAGCGGGAACCGCTATGCACTGCGCATGCCTGGGCCGATCCGACGCACTCGGGTATCCTCGCCTCCTTCCAGCATAGTCGCCCGTTTCATCATGTCTCTGCATCGTCCGCTTCGCCTGCTCCTGCTCATCGCGCTGCCCTCGCTCGCCGTGCTGCTCGCGTTGGTCTACGCCCTGACCTGGCGCCCGCAACCCCATGAAGAGGCGGCCGTGTCGTGTAGCGGCCAGGTCGCACAACTGCAACCTGGCCAAGCGCTCAAGGTGATGACCTGGAACGTGCAATACCTGGCCGGCAAACGCTACGTGTTCTGGTACGACCTGCCCGGCGGCGATGGCCCGGACGAACGCCCGAGCAGCGAAGACCTGGCCCTGACGCTGGATGAAGTGGTGCGCATCCTGCGCGACGAAAAGCCCGACGTGGTGCTGCTGCAGGAGCTGCATGACAACGCCAGGGCCAGCGACTACCAGGATCAGTTGGCCCTGTTGCAGGCGCGCCTGGGCGATCTCTACCCGTGCAGTACTCAGGCGTTCTACTGGAAGGCCGGCTTCGTCCCGCACCCGCACATCCTCGGCAGCGTCGGCATGAAACTCGGCACCCTCAGCCGCTTCCAGATCGCCCGCGCCGAACGCCTGCAACTGCCCATGCTCGATAGCGACCTGCTGAGCCGCCAGTTTCAACTCAAGCGCGCGCTGCTGGTCAGCTACCTGCCGATTCGCGGTGGCGACGAACTGGTAGCGATCAACACCCATTTCGATGCCTTCGCCCAGGGCGCAGATACCATGCAGCGCCAGGTAGAGATGACCGATGGCTTGCTTCAGCAACTGCAAAAAGCCGGCAAGACCTGGGTGCTGGGTGGCGATCTCAACCTGCTACCGCCCGGTCAGTTCCAGCATCTGCCAGAGAACCAGCGCAGCTGGTATGCCGCCGATAGCGAACTTCAGGATCTGGCCCGCCGCTATCCGATGATTCCTAGCCTGCAACAGGCCAGTGGCGGGGATCAGGCCAGATGGTACACCCACTACCCCAACGACCCCGCGGCCAGCGGCCCGGATCGTACCCTCGACTACCTGTTCTACAGCCCCCGCCTGACGCCGCTCGCCAGCCGGGTTCGTCAGCGCGATACCCTGACCATTTCCGATCATTTGCCGGTGATCGGTCGTTTTTTCCTGCCGAGTCAGGAATAAACCGCGCAGAACTGGACAAGCCCACCGGGACTTGTCCATGCTCGTTGAGCACCACTCGATAACAACGAAAAGACGGCGAAGAGCCGCGATACTCGGATGCCAAGACCCTTCTGCCTGTTCTTCATCGCCCTGCTATGGCTGCATGCCGCCCATGCGGCAGAGGCCAGACAACGTGTGCACGTCGGTTACTACGAGTTTCCGCCCTATTCTTATACCGACGCGCAAGGCCAGCCCAGCGGTTCGGGCCTGGAGCTGGCCGCACGCCTGCTCGACGAGGCGGGATACCAGGCGGACTTTCGCTCCTACCCCGGCGCCCGCCTCTACGGCGGTCTGCTCGACGGCAGTATCCATATCTGGGCCGGCGCCTCAGGCAAACCGGAGCTGGCCGGGCACACCCTCGAAGGCAAGCATCTGCTGGGCGAGATCACTCTCAACCTGTACTTTCGCCACGGCACACCCGCGCCACGCATCCCGGAAGACCTGCAGGATCGCGGGGTGATTCTGATCACCGGCTACAGCTACTGGCAGGACGTCAATCAGTGGCTGGAAGATCCGGCGCGCAACATCACCCGTCACCGCACGTCCAACCACACTTCAGCTCTGGAAATGCTCCAGCGCCGACGCGGCGACTACCTGCTGGATTACCAGGCCCCCGTCGAACAGGCCAAACGCACACTGGGCATGGGCGACCTGCCCTTCGTCGAGGTGCAACGCCTGCCGCTACGGCTGATCTACTCCCGCCATGCGCCTGATGCCGAGCGCCTGCGCGAGGACCTGGATCGGGTGTATCAGCAATTGCAGGATGCCGGCGAAGATCTGTGGCTGTATTGACGCGTCAATCGCCACGCAATTGGGCCAGCGCCCGCTCCAGACTGGCGTGCGACAGCTCGCCCAGATGACTGCCGACCTGCCGCCCTTCGGCATCGTAGAAAAGTGTGGTGGGTAACGCTCGCGAGCCCACCAACTGGCCCAGTTGCACTTGCTCGTCGAGTAGCAGGTTGTCCAGACTCAGTTGCTGCGCCAGGAGGAAATCTTTCACCAACGCAGCGCTCTCCCCCTGGTTGACGAACAGGATGGTAATCCCGGCTTCGCGCTGCTGCGCCTGCATCAGCACCGGCATCTCACGCCGGCAGGGCGGGCACCAGGTGGCCCAGAGATTGACCACCAACGGCTGTCCCGCGTAGTCGCGCAGATTCACAGGATTACCCTGCATATCCCGCACCTGCAGATCGGGCAGCCGCGTGCCCTGCTCCAGCGCCTGCAGCACCAGGCTGCCGCCCAGCCACAGCGCCAGGCCGACGCTCATCGCCACCCCCAAGGGCCGCCGCAGTTGTGCCCGATGCCAGAGATACCAGGCGCCCAGCATCAGCACGGCGAGCACACCCGGCCAGGCGATGAAACCACCATCGCGAATATCCACCACCCGCCACGGCGCCTCGCGGTAGAACTCGGCATACACCAGCACGAAGGCCAGCCGTGCGACGACCAGTGCCAGCAGCAACATGCGAAACAGCTGTCGTTCCGGATTGCAGCCATGTCGACGGCCAATCAACCAACCGACCAGCGTGGCCAGCAGCAGACTGCCGAACAGCAGCACGTGAGAAACGCCAAGGGCAAGCGGCCCGATGTCGAGGGTCAGCATTGCATCTCCTCTATTTGCGCGGCTTTGCTCGCGCAGTGGGCTCGGCAATCAAGGGATCGTCCGGCCAGTAGTGCTTCGGATACCGGCCTTTCAAATCCTTCTTCACCTCGAGATAGGTATTGGCCCAGAAGCTGGCGAGGTCCTGGGTCACCTGCACTGGACGGCGTGCTGGCGAAAGCAAATGCAGCTTGAGGCCCAAGCGACCACCGGCGATGCGCGGCGTGGCAGCCAAGCCGAACAGCTCCTGCAGGCGCACGGCGAGCACCGGCGGATTTTCCGTGTAGTCGATGGCGATGCGCGAGCCTGACGGCACGCTCAGCGCACGCGGTGCCAACTCGTCGAGGCGTTGCGGCAACGGCCAGGGCAACAGCGTCTGCAGGATCGAAGGCAGATCGAGGTTGGTAAAATGGCTGAGGCGATTGACCTTGCCCAGATATGGCGTCAACCACTGATCGAGGCTGGCCAGCAGCGCGGTATCGGACAGATCAGACCATTCGCTCTGCCCCTGTTGCTGCATGTCCAGTTCACGCAACAGCGCCACGCGCGCCTGCCATTGGCGCAACTCGGGCGTCCAGGGCAACAGCTCCAGTCCCTTGCGCCGCACCAGCCCGACCAGGGCGCGGCAACGTGCCTGCTCGTCCAGCGTGGCCAATGCCTGACGCTCAAGCACCAGTTCGCCAACCTTACGCTGGCGCTCGGCACGCAGCACGCCCTCGCGCTCGTCCCAGTCGAGCACCTCCAGCGTCTGCAGCTGCTCGGCCAACTCCCCGACGAACAGCGCCGGGTCGAGATCGGCAGCCAGGTAGATGCGTTCCTCGCGCTGGCCCTGGCGACTGCCCAGGTCAGCGACCACCAGCCATTCGTGCTTCATCAGGGCATCGGCTTCACCGAACTGCGCCGCGCGGCCATTGGCCAGGCGGTAGTCGGCGCCACCAGCACGGCGCTGCTGGGCGATGCGATCCGGGTAGGCGAAAGCCAGCAGGCAGCCGAGCCAGCGTGGGTGCTCGGGGTCGCTCACCGCCTGAGTCACCGGACGATTCTTGATCAACCCGTGAAACTGTTTCGCCAGTTGCCGCGCGCGCTGCACACCACCTTGGGCACTGCGCGCGGCGCGGCTTTCACCAGATAGCAGGGTTAAGCGGCTGTGCAGATCAGCGCCACCGCCGCGCAGGATATCGCGTTCGGACAACAACGCCGCCAGGTCGCAAGCCAGTGCACCGAGGCCCAGAGCCCGACCGCGCAGCAGCAGATGGGCAATGCGCGGATGGCTGGGCAGCTCGGCCATGGCCTGGCCATGGGCGTTCAGCGCGCCGCGCTCATCCAGCGCACCGAGGCGGCCGAGCAGATCCAGCGCCTGGGCGTAGGCGGCGGGCGGTGGCACGTCGAGCCAACTCAGCTCCTGCGGCGTCACGCCCCAGCGCAGCAGTTGCAGGGCCAGACCGGACAGATCGGCCTGAAGGATTTCCGCACCGGAATAGGCGCTGAGCTGCTCGTGCTGCGCCTGTGACCACAATCGATAGCAGGCACCCGGCTGCAGGCGGCCAGCACGACCGGCACGCTGGGTGGCCGAAGCGCGGGAAATGCGCTGGGTATCAAGGCGCGTCATGCCGCTGGCCGGGTCGAAGCGCGGCACCCGCGCCAGGCCGACATCGACCACCACGCGCACGCCGTCGATGGTCAGGCTGGTCTCGGCGATGTTCGTCGCCAACACCACCTTGCGCTTGCCTGCCGGGGCCGGCTCGATGGCGGCGCGCTGGGCGGACAGTTCCAGCTCACCATGCAGCGGGCAGAGCAGGATATCGTCGCGACCGCTCAGCGCCTCGCCCAGTTGCTCGGCCACGCGGCGAATCTCGGCCTGGCCGGGCAGGAACACCAGAAGGCTGCCCGGCTCGTCGGCCAGTGCCTGCTGCACCGTCTGCAGCACACGCGGCTCGATCCACTCGCCGGGCTGAAACGGCGCGCTCCAGCGAATATCCACCGGGAACATGCGGCCTTCACTGCGCAGCACCGGCGCATCGCCCAGCAACGCCGACAGGCGCTCGCCTTCGAGGGTGGCGGACATCAGCAGCACCTTGAGCGGCGCCTCGCCACTGTCCGCCGCGCGGAACATGGCGCGGCCGTTGAGCGTCAGCGCCAAGGCCAGATCGGCATCCAGGCTTCTTTCATGAAACTCATCGAAGATCACCAGGCCAACGCCATCCAGCGCCGAGTCGTCCTGCAGGCGGCGGGCGAGAATGCCTTCGGTGACCACCTCGATACGGGTCTTCGGCCCGACCTTGCTATCCAGACGAATGCGATAGCCAACCGTCTCGCCCACCCGCTCGCCGAGCTCACTGGCCAGGCGCTCGGCGGCAGCACGCGCAGCCAGGCGGCGCGGTTCGAGCATGAGGATGGTTTGCCCGGCCAGCCAGGGCGCGTCGAGCAGCGCCAGCGGCACGCGGGTGGTCTTGCCGGCGCCGGGCGGCGCCTCCAGCACCACTTCGTGGCGGGCGCTCAGTGCATCGCGCAAATCAGGCAGCAGCGAATCGATCGGCAGGGTGTTCATCATTTCTCCACAGCAGGCCAGCGATTATAAAGCAGCCGCGATGCGGCGAACCGCCAGCGCTGCCGCCGGTCTTATCGACAACCGCTGCAACCCGCGGCTTTGCAATGGCGAACTGCTATAGTTGCGCCACTTTTTCCAGGAGGTGCTCATGCGCACGAAATCCCGCGTCATCGCTGGCGTTGTCGCCGCTACCCTGCTCACTCAACTGACCGCCTGTGGATCGATCTTCTACCCGGATCGTCGTGGCCAGATCGAAGGCAAGATCGACCCAGCGATTGCCGTAGCAAACGCCGTCGGTCTGCTGTTCTATGTAATTCCCGGCCTGATCGCCTTCGCCGTGGACTTCGCCACCGGCGCCATCTACCTGCCCGAAGGCCAGACCGTTCAAGTCGACCCGCAACAGCTGCAGAAGCTGATCGGCGAAGACGGCAAGGTCGACCAGTACGCGCTCAAGAGTCTGATTGAAACCAGCACCGGCCACCAACTGCCACTCGATGATCCGCGCCTGATCCAGCACAGCGGTAGCGCCGAGCAACTGGTTGCCTACGGCCTGCGCCCGGCTGCCTGAGCCCATGCACAACCCGCAGCATGCCAGGCTGATGCGCCTGGCCACCCGCGCAGCGCTGACCGTAGCGCTGACGCTGGTGCTGGCCAAGGCGATTGCCTGGTGGCTGAGCGGTTCGGTCAGTCTGCTGGCCGGCCTCACCGATTCGCTGCTCGATAGCGCCGCCTCGCTGATCAACCTGATCGCCGTGCACTTCGCCCTGCGCCCGGCCGACGAGGATCACCGCTACGGCCACGGCAAGGCCGAAGCCCTGGCCGGGCTGGGTCAGGCGCTGTTCATCGGCGTCAGCGCTGTGCTGATCGGCCTGCAGGGCATCGAACGCCTGCAATCTCCACAACCGCTGGAGGCCGAAGGCGTCGGCATCGCCGTCATGCTGCTGTCGCTGGGACTGACCGTCACCCTGCTGACCTTTCAACGCAAGGTGGTGCGCGAGACCGGTTCTACCGCGATTCACGCCGACTCGCTGCACTACCGCTCCGACATCCTGCTCAACAGCAGCATTCTCCTCGCCCTGTTGCTGACCCGCTTCGGCTGGCTGCAGATGGATGCGATCTTCGCCATCGGTATCGCCTTCTACATCTTCTGGAGCGCCATCAGCATCGTACGCGGCGCGGTGGCCGTACTGATGGACGAGGAGTTGCCCAGCGAAACCTCTCAGCACATGTATGCGCTGGCCAATGCCGTACCAGGCGTACTGGGCTCGCATGACCTGCGCACACGCATTTCCGGCACGCGCTGGTTCGTCCAGTTGCACCTGGAACTGCCGGGCGAGATGAGCCTGTCCGACGCGCATGCGCACTGCGAGGCCGTGGAAAAGGCGATTCACGCGCATTACCCACGCGCCGAAGTGCTGGTGCACGCCGACCCGCAGGAAGTGGTCCAGCACTGACCGCAAGGTCCTGCCCCGCCTTTCGGTACGCCTCAGGAAACGGAAATTTCAGGCACTAAAAAAGGGGCCTTGCGGCCCCCTCGGGAAATCTGTCCGGTGCTGGCGATGTTGTCGCCGCTTTCCTCGCCCGCCTGGTTGGGCAGTGCGGACCCGGGTGCCGGTGCGGTCCGGTAGGACCGTCGGCGCCGGCTCACCTGGTTGGGCGAGGCCGGTAGGACTTGTCGTCCGGGCCGTGAAACTGAGAGAAAGCTTACGCCCGCCGCGCCGAAATAAGATTGCTAATATTGCTTACAAATTTACCAATTGCGCAATTTACAACTAAAGGAGCACTATCTGGCGCAATCAAATAATGAGCCAGATGAAAAATGGACAAACTCGACCGTTACGACCTGAACATTCTCGCCGAATTGCAGCGCAACGCTGCCCTGTCCAACCAGGAACTCGCCGAACGTATCGGCCTCTCGCCATCGCCCTGCTCGCGCCGGGTCAAGCAGCTGGAAGACGACGGTTACATCACCGGCCAGGTTGCCCTGCTCGACCGTAAGAAGCTCGGCCTGAGCCTGACCGCCTACGTGCTGATCGGCATGGACCGGCACACACCAGAGCGCTTCGAACACTTTCAGGATGAAATCCGCAAATGCCCGGAAGTGCTGGAATGCTGCCTGGTCACCGGTATGGACGCTGACTACCAGCTCAAGGTGGTGGTGCCGGACATGGATCATTACCAGAAGCTGCTGCTCGGCACCCTGACCCGTATCGACGGAGTATCCAGCGTGCGTTCGAGCTTCGTGCTGCAGCAGATTCTGTCCAGCACGCAGTTGCCGTTGCAGCACCTGCGCGACTGAAAGTCGCAGGGTGAAGCGGATCATGCCGCGCCCTGGCTCAGGCGCGTATAATTTTCGCCCTGCGTTTTCCGTCCGAATCACGAGGCACCATGGAAACCGAACAATTTGAAGCCCTGATGATGTACGTCCTGGTGGGCGGCCTGATGCTGTTCATGTTCTTCATCATCTGGGACCTAGCGAAGAAGTCCAAGGCCGGCCGCCTCGGTACCGCCATCCTGTTCCTCGGCCTGGGCCTGTGCCTGTTCGCCTTCCTCGCCAAGCCGATCATTACCTACATCATCGAGACCGCGCGCGGCATTCACGGCTGACCCAGCCTGCCAACGTAATCGAGCCAGGCCGCCGTATACGCGGCCTGCAGCCCACTCAAGGAAAGACATATGAGCGCCGCCAATCTGGTGATGCAGAGCTATGGACGCTGCTGCGCCAGCCCGGATTTCTTCGATAGTTTCTACCGCCACTTCCTCGCCAGCTCACCGCTGATTCGCGAGAAGTTCGTCGACACCGACATGAGCGCGCAGAAACAGCTGCTGCGCCAGGGCATTCTCAACCTGGTGATGCACGCCCGCGGCATGCCTGACACCAAGCTGCGCGCCCTCGGCGAATCGCATTCGCGTGAGCGTCTGGACATTCGCCCGGAACTCTACGACCTGTGGCTCGACGCACTGCTGGCGACCATCAGCGAACACGACAAGGAGTGCGACGCAGACGTGCGCCAGGCCTGGCGTGAAGTGCTGAACAAAGGTATCGCCGTGATCAAGGCGGGTTATTGATTCAGGTCAGGGTCGCCAGGGTCGCAGCTGCGACAAATCGACCGCAGCCCTGAGCACGGGTGCGCGCAGCCCAGGCGGCCCCACGACACACTAGGTTCTTAAACAGTCGTCATTCCCGCGAAGGCGGGAACCTAGAAACTGGGCCCCCGTCTGCGCGGGAGTGACGGTAAATGGATTTTCAGTGCTTCATCAGGCAATCCGCGCGCCTCTACGGCAACTGCGCGGGCACCTCACGCCACTGCCCAGGCTTCAACCCATCCACCCGCCACGGCCCGATGGCCACGCGCACCAGGCGCAGGGTCGGCAATCCAACCGCAGCGGTCATGCGCCGCACCTGACGATTACGCCCCTCGCGAATCACCAACTCCAGCCAGGCCGTCGGCACGCTCTTGCGAAAGCGTACCGGCGGGTTGCGCTCCCACAACTCGGGCTCGTCCAGGCGCCGCGCCTCAGCCGGCAGGGTCGGGCCGTCATTGAGCGTCACGCCATCGCGGAGCTGCTGCAACTGTTCATCGCTCGGCTCGCCCTCCACCTGCACCCAGTAGGTCTTCGGCAGCTTGTGCTTGGGGTCGGCGATACGCGCCTGCAGACGGCCATCGTTGGTCAGCAAGAGCAGGCCTTCGCTGTCGCGATCCAGACGCCCGGCCGGGTAGACACCGGGCATATCGACGAAGTCCCTGAGCGTGGCGCGACCCTGCTCATCGTTGAACTGGGTAAGCACGTCGAACGGCTTGTTAAGGATCAACAGGCGCGGCTGCACAGGCGGAGCCTTGGCCACGCGACGGGGAGCGGCTGGGCGACGACTGGCGGGGGGACGAGGGCGCGACATGCAACGGGCTTCGATGAAACTGGGCTGCGCAGTGTAACTCACGATAAGCGGCGTTGATGGTGCTTCCACGGTCTGTCAGAGCAGCTAAGCTGCTGATTCACCCCTGCGATCAGGAGCCACCGATGAGCAACAACGCCGAACTTGCCACCTTCACCGGCTGGGCCGCCACCACGCCCAAGGCGCCATTGGAACGCCTGAGCTACGACCCCGGTCCACTCGGCGCCGAAGAGGTGGAAGTGGCGGTGGAATATTGCGGCATCTGCCACTCCGACCAGTCGATGATCGACAACGAATGGGGCAATGCACGCTACCCCTTCATCCCCGGCCATGAAGTGGTCGGCACCATCGTCCGCCTCGGCGAGCAGTCGCGCGGCCTCAAGCTGGGTCAACGGGTCGGTATCGGCTGGTACAAGGGCAGTTGCATGCACTGCGGTTCGTGCATGGAAGGCTCGCACCAGCTGTGCCGCTCGGTGAAGCCGACCATAGTTGGCAGCCACGGTGGTTTCGCCGACCGCCTGCGCTCGCACTGGGCCTGGGCCGTGCCGCTGCCCGACGGTCTCGACCCGGCGCTGGTCGGCCCGCTGTTCTGCGCCGGCTCCACGGTATTCAGCCCGCTGCTGGAGTTCGACATCAAGCCCACCGACCGCGTCGGCGTGGTCGGCATCGGCGGCCTCGGTCACCTGGCGCTGCGTTTTCTCCATGCCTGGGGCTGCGAGGTGACAGCCTTTACCTCGTCGTTGAACAAGCAGGATGAAGCCAAACGCCTGGGTGCACACAAGGTGGTGGCCTCCACCGACAGCGCAGCGATGAAGGCGATTGCCGGCACCCTGGATTTCCTCCTGGTCACGGCCAGCGCCGACCTCGACTGGGCCGCCCTGATCGGTACCCTGCGTGGCAAAGGCCGCCTACACTTCGTCGGCATCGTGCCCAGCGCCATCCCGGTGCACGTGTTCAACCTGATCCCGCAGCAGAAGAGCCTGTCCGGCTCACCGGTGGGCTCGCCCTCGAGCATGGCGACCATGCTCGAATTCTGCGCGCGGCATCAAATTCTGCCGCAGGTCGAGCAATTCCCCATGAGCCAGGTGAACGCGGCCATCGACCATCTGCGCAGCGGCAAGGCGCGCTACCGTGTGGTGCTCGACGCCAGCAAATGACAGCACGGGCGCAGAGCTGGCATGCTCTGCGCCCCGTTTCATCCAAGATGCTTGCCGTCATGCCGCTGGTTCTCGACACCCCCATTGATGCCGAAATGCCCACCCTGGTGGAAATCTGGGAGGCTGCCGTACGCGCCACCCACCACTTCCTGCCGGAGAGCGACTTGCAGGTGATCAAGCCCTTGCTGCGCGAGCAGTATTTCCCAGCCGTACAGCTGACCTGTGCGCGCGATGACTCAGGGCGAATACTGGGCTTTCTCGGCACCAGCGAAGGCATGGTGGAAATGCTCTTCGTCGACCCCGCCTGCCACGGCCAGGGCGTGGGCAAGCGACTGATGCGCCACGCCATCGACGTGCTGGGCGCCACCCGGGTCGACGTCAACGAACAGAACCCGCAGGCCGTCGGCTTCTACCAACACCTGGGGTTCGTCGTGACCGACCGCTCGCGCCTGGACGGCGGCGGCCGTCCATTCCCGATCCTGCATATGGCACTCAACTGACTGGCCAGGCCGCCACGATTCCTTCCAGCGCCTGCTTGAGCTCTACCCGGCTGGCTGCCGCAGCGAGGCTGACGCGCACGGCGTGCCCCGGATTGGCCTCGACCGCGAACACCTCGGCCGGTACCACCTCGACGCCATGCTGCCGGCACGCCTCGGCCAGACCAGCCGGCGTTGCAGCATCCAGCCACAGGTGCGGCGCCACCGCCCTGCCCTGCGGCATACGCGGCCCGAGCACGCGCGCGGCCAGGCGCCAGCGCTGTTGCAGCTCATCGATCTGCCAGGCCAGGCGCTGTTCGGCGATGCCGCTTTCGATCCATTCACAGCCCAGCGCCAGGCTCAGCGGCGTCACCGCCCAACGGGTGGCCTGAGCCTCGGGGTCGATACGTTCGAGCAGCTCGGGGGCACCGGCGATAAAGCCCAGGCGCAAGCCGGGTGCGACGCTCTTGGACAGACTGCTGATCAGCAGGCAGCGCTCAGGCAGCCGCACCGCCAGCGGTGCCTCGCTGCCGAGCACACCGTAGACATCGTCCTCGAGGATCCACAAGCCACGGCGCCGCGCCACCTCGGCGATAGCCACGCGGCGCTCGGCGTCCAGGCTGGCGCCGGTGGGATTCTGCAAACAGGGCGTGAACACCGCCACGCGCGCACCTGTGGCACGAGCCAGGCGATCGAGGTCATCGGGCAGGATGCCGTACTCGTCCATCGCCACGCCGTGCAGCGGCAGGCGCAATTGACGTGCGGCGGCCTTGATCCCCGGCGCGGTGTAACGCTCCACCAGGATCGGCTCACCCGCCTCGCACAGCGCCAGCAGCGCGGCCGCCACGCCCTGCTGGGCACCGGCGCAGAGCAGCAGGCCGCCCGGCGCCAACTCCAGGCCGCGGCGACGCAGCCAGGTGGCGCCGGCCAGGTGCGCGCGCTCGACCAGCGCTGCCGACGGGTAGGCCTGCAACGCGTCCAGTTCGCCACGAGCAGCCAGCGCAGCGAGGCTGGCGGAAAGATCGAGGTTGTCCGGGTCATGCACCGGTACGTTGGTCGACAGGTCGATCAGTTCGCCCTGCGCGGACGGCTGCTTGAGGCGGAACAGGCTCGCCTCGCGGCTGCCGGCGAGCACATAAGTGCCGCGTCCGACCTCGCCGGAAACCAAGTGCCGACGCGCTGCCTCACGGTAGGCAAGCATCACCGTGCTCGGGTTGATGCCCAGCGTCCAGGCCAGACGTCGCTGCGGCGGCAAGCGCTCGCCGGGCTTGAGTTCGCCACGACCAATGGCCGCAGCGATGGCCTCGACCAGTGCCAGGTACGTCGGTAGGGAGCTGTCTTGAAAATCAGGAAGCCACATTGCTTGCCATGCAATATAAAGATTTACCCATACAATGCGCCGCACTAGCATCCGGGTCAACACCACTCGGAGTGCCTGTCATGTTCGACCTCGCCCAACTGCGCCAGAGCGCTGAACTGGTTCACCGCCATATGGCGGCCACGCCGCAACTGGCCTGGCCGCTGCTCGCCCAGCGCCTGGGCTGCGAGGTCTGGGTCAAACACGAGAATCACGCCCCGACTGCCGCCTTCAAGGTGCGCGGCGGGCTGGTCTATATCGACGCCCTGCTGCGTCGCGAACCGCAGGTACGCGGATTGGTCACCGCCACCCGTGGCAACCACGGCCAGAGCCTGGCACTGGCGGCGCGCGCAGCCGGCCTGGCCATTCGCATCCTGGTGCCGCATGGCAACGCCCGCGAGAAAAACGCGGCGATGCGCGCTCTCGGCGCCGAGGTGATCGAACATGGCCGCGACTTCGACGAAGCCCGTGCCGACGCCGCGCGCATCGCCGAATGCGACGGCCTGCACTGGGTGCCGTCTCTGCATGAGGATCTGGTGCGCGGCGTGGCCACCTATGCCCTGGAGCTGCTGGAGACGGTACCGAACCTGCGCCGGGTGTACGTGCCCATCGGCATGGGCTCGGGCATCTGCGGGATGATCCGCACCCGCGACCTGCTCGGCCTCGATACCGAGATCGTCGGCGTCGGCGCCAGCGGTGCCGACGCCTATGCACGCAGCTTCGAGCAAGGCCGCCTGGTACAGACCGAACGCGCAGACACCCTGGCCGACGGCATGGCCTGCCGCCAGCCGCAACAATTGGCGCTGGACATGATTCGCGCCGGCGCCGCACGCATCGTGCGGGTCGACGACGAGGAAATTCGCGCCGCCATCCGCGCCTACCACGAGGACACTCACAATCTCGCAGAGGGCGCCGGCGCAGCGGCGTTGGCTGCGCTGATGCAGGAGCGTGAGCTCAATGCCGGCCAGCGCGTGGCCGTGGTGCTCAGCGGCGCCAACATCGACCGCGCAGCACTGGCCGAACTGCTGCGTGACGAGGCGCCCGTCGCGGCCTGACTTAGCGGAACGGCGGCTCGTCGAAACTGCGCAACTTGCGCGAGTGCAGCGAATTGAGCTGGCTACGCATCAGCTCCAGCGCGGCGATGCCGATATGCAGGTGCTGGGTTACCGCGCGCTCGTAGAAGGCGCCCGCCGCACCGGGCAGCTTGATCTCGCTGTGCAGCGGCTTGTCCGACACGCACAACAGCGTGCCGTAGGGCACCCGCAGGCGATAGCCCTGGGCGGCGATGGTGCCGCTTTCCATGTCCACCGCCACCGCGCGTGACAGGTTGATCAACGGCCGTTCCTGGGCCCAGCGCAGCTCCCAATTGCGGTCGTCGTAGGTCAGTACGGTGCCGGTGCGCAGGCGTTTCTTCAGTTCGTCGCCCTCTTCGCCAGTGACCAGCTTGGCGGCTTCCTGCAGCGCCTGCTGCACTTCAGCCAGCGCCGGCAGCGGAATATGCGGCGGCAGCACGCGGTCGAGAATGCCGTCGCGGCGCATATAGGCATGGGCCAGCACGTAGTCACCGATGGTCTGCGACTGACGCAGACCGCCGCAGTGACCGATCATCAGCCAGCAATGCGGGCGCAGCACGGCCAGGTGGTCGGTAATGTTCTTGGCGTTGGATGGGCCGACGCCGATGTTGACCAGGGTGATGCCGTGGCCGTCCTCGGCCTGCAGGTGGTAGGCCGGCATCTGGTAGCGGTGCCAGACCACGTTCTCGATGATCGCCTGCATCTCGCCTTCGGCCATACCACGCTCGATCACCACGTTGCCCGGCAGCACCATACGGGTGAAGCGCGAGTCGCCCACCAGCATGTCCAGGCCATGGCGGATGAACTGGTCGACGTAACGGTGGTAGTTGGTCAGCAGGATCCACGGCTGCACGTGGCGCCAGTCGCTGCCGGTGTAGTGCTGGATGCGCTTGAGCGAGAAGTCGGTGCGCGCCGCATCGAACAGCGCCAGGGGCAGCGGATCGATGTTCTCCCAGTCGTAGAGGCCATCGGCGGTGCCGTCGGTGGCGGCGGACAGGTCGGTGCTGGGAAATACGCGCGCCAGCTCGGCGGCGGTCACGCCACTGCCGGCCAGCTCATCGCCGCCCTCGACCACGTATGGGTAAGGAATGTTCTGCTGGCTGCGGCCGACTTCCACACGCAGGGTGAAGTCGTTCATCAATGGGCGCAGCTGCTCCAGCAAGTATTTGCGAAAGGCCGCCGGCTGGGTCACCGTGATGGCGTAGGTGCCCGGCACCTGTACCTTGGCATAGGCGCGCACGGTGGTCGGCACCTCGCCCTGGCACAGGTAGGTCAGGCGCAATTCGGGGTAGCGAAACAGACAGTGCTCGCTAGCATCGGGGCGGATGCGCTCCTTGAGGTAGCGCTTGAGAGCGTGGCTCAGGGCGCCAGTGGCCTCCTGGTGCAACGCGGCGAGGCGGTCGACTGCTTCTTCGGGGGTATGGGCAATGATGAAATCATCTGAGCAGGCTTTCACTGTGCATCTTCCTGACTGAACGTACGCGCCTATCTTGCCTGCATACGGTGACGAAAACATAGCGCGACAGACCTCACATCGCGCTGCCAACGACTAGGCTTGGAGCAATTGTTCAGAGGTCATCTTCATGCGTCGTGCAATCGTTGTGCTGTTGGTCGTGGCCTCGTGCTCAAGCACTCAAGCTGGTGAACTCGATGGCCACTACCGGGCCACGCTCGACGGCCAGTCGAGCGAGCTGATCCTGCGCCAGAACGACACCATGGTGGAAGGCGAGTACGTGGAGAACCAGCATCTACGCCTGATCGTCAAAGGCCGTTACGACGGCAAACTGCTACGTGCCGAGATCAGCGACCCACAGACCGGCCTGCTGCTGGCCAACATGAACGCCACCTATGCCAACGCCATGCTCAACACCAGCATTGCGGCGCGCAATCCCCGCAACGGCGAGGCGCTGGAACGCCAGGCATTGTTCCAGCGCGAAGCCGCAACAACGGCGGCGACGCCTTCCGTCGCAGGCGCTCAGGATTCGGCGCTGGTCGGCACCTGGGTGCACGAGAAGATCATCAACAGCGGCGGCGCCAACTTCGCCTCGTTCAACACCCTGATGACCCTTCAACTGAATGCCGACGGTAGCGTCACGCAGTGGAGTCGCTCGGTCGGCGGCGGCAGCGACTGGAGCTACGACAGCCCCGGCGAGATGCAGTACAGCGGCCACTGGCGCAGCCAGGACGGCATGCTGATGGTGCGCCTGAGTGGCGCCACCGATTATCAACCTGCCGCCTACTACCGCTTCAGCGACCAGTACCTGGTCACCGAGAGCAATACCGGCAAGATGATCTGGCAGCGCCGCCGCTGAGTGACGGGGTCAGGCAGTCTGATGCAGGCGCACGTTGAACAGCGGCCCCTGGCTGAAGCGCGACAGCGCCTTGGCCCCGGCCAGCACACCCAGGTCGATCAGCGGTTCGACCAGGATCACGCTCATATAGGCCAGACCGAAACTGCCCACGGCCGCCAGGTTCTCGCTGGAGAAGCCGTGACCGTAGAAGGCCCAGAACGCAACCCAGGCGACGATGCCGCCCTGATAGGCAGTCGACAGCGCCAGCGCCTGCTTGTAGGAAAGATCGACGTACGCGGTGCCGGGCGCAACGATGCGCTTGGCCAGCAGGCTGATGCCCCACAGCGGGATCAGCAGCGTGGTGACGTTCATGCCGTACTGCGGCAGGTCGAACTGAGCGAACAGCAGCCCCTGCAGCAGCAAACCAGCCGCCAGACCGATGGCTGCGGCACCAGCGCCGAACAGCAACAACAAGGTAGAACCAAGGATCAGGTGCACCTCGGAAACGCCCACCGCATGATGCGGAAACACCTCGAAGAAGCAGAACACCAGCGCGGTGGTCAGCAGGCTGCGCAGCGCCAGGGCGGCGGCACCACCGTTGCTGCGGACGCTGTCCAGGGCGAGTTTGGCGGTCAGGCCGAAAGCGGTGACGGCCGTTGCGTAGCTGAGCAGGATCTTGGCGCCTTCGACGACACCGGGTTCGATATGCATGCGAGTTCCTTTGCCGCGCCCACCGCGCGACGATTCGGATAGAGGGTGGGCGAAACGCCCGTTGTCGATGGCAGGTCTCCTGGCTCACGGCTTGGCACTCCGCCCGCCTTCCCGACCGGAGTCAGTGGCATGAGGGCATCGTTCGCCGCTTACAGTTGCGGGGGCAGCCAGGGCATTGGCGAGAGTCGCCGCACCCTGTTCCCTTTTCATCCGCATCACGTACGTGCACGCAGAACCATCGGCGGCAAGATTACTCGCCTGCCCGGCTAAAAAACAGCGCGCAGAGTGGCGCTTGGCTCATTCCCTCTGACGCGGGGAACACAACCCAGGCTGGGCGCTGCGGGCCATAGTCGCCGGTTCATCCCCGCTGGCGCGGGGAACACGTGCGCACGCAGATCCAGAACCTGGCGGCGCAGCGGTTCATCCCCGCTGGCGCGGGGAACACGGTCATCAAGGCGCGCATCGAGGCCGCGAAGGCGGTTCATCCCCGCTGGCGCGGGGAACACGAGGGAGCTTATGCCGTGGCCGATGAGCCGGGCGGTTCATCCCCGCTGGCGCGGGGAACACCGCGCTAGCGATTACGTCGCCCGTGATTTTGCCGGTTCATCCCCGCTGGCGCGGGGAACACAGCGGCAAGATTCAAGTCGGCGCCGGCAAAGACGGTTCATCCCCGCTGGCGCGGGGAACACTGGACTGCCACTGGCGCGCCTGGTGGGAACATCGGTTCATCCCCGCTGGCGCGGGGAACACCTCACCAACTACCTCACCGAGGCAGACCGGGCCGGTTCATCCCCGCTGGCGCGGGGAACACGGCGAGCATGCCGGGCATGGCGGCGCGGATGGCGGTTCATCCCCGCTGGCGCGGGGAACACCAGGCCATGTTGGTGCACTGGGCGTACATGGTCGGTTCATCCCCGCTGGCGCGGGGAACACCCGAGCAGGTCGACACGGGTTTCGTCCACACGCGGTTCATCCCCGCTGGCGCGGGGAACACTTCGGCGAGAAGTGGATCGATTCAGCCGATTGCGGTTCATCCCCGCTGGCGCGGGGAACACGCTTAACTACGGCCCCATTTCTGAGATTGTTGCGGTTCATCCCCGCTGGCGCGGGGAACACTCCTGAGTTTTCTTCCTTGCTGCCTCGAAGCTCGGTTCATCCCCGCTGGCGCGGGGAACACTGGCTGGTGATGCCTATCTCGTCGCGGGAGATCGGTTCATCCCCGCTGGCGCGGGGAACACTTCATCGGCCTGATGGTCGGCACCTACCTCGGCGGTTCATCCCCGCTGGCGCGGGGAACACATCGGTCGCTGCATGCCGAAATCATTGCCCGCCGGTTCATCCCCGCTGGCGCGGGGAACACGGTGCAGGCGGTGGTGATGGTGTGCTCGGTGTCGGTTCATCCCCGCTGGCGCGGGGAACACCGGTAGATCTCGGGAATCTCCACCGCATTCACCGGTTCATCCCCGCTGGCGCGGGGAACACGCGTCACCGATCGCGAAAAACAGATCCGACAGCGGTTCATCCCCGCTGGCGCGGGGAACACACCACCGAAGTTCTGGAGATCCTGCAATGAGCCGGTTCATCCCCGCTGGCGCGGGGAACACCAGAATGGAAGCTAAACCCCGATATTACGCGGCGGTTCATCCCCGCTGGCGCGGGGAACACTCGCCCTGGATCCGGGCCTCGGCCTGGCGGGCCGGTTCATCCCCGCTGGCGCGGGGAACACACCCGAAGTACAAAAACCACTCCGAGCATCAGCGGTTCATCCCCGCTGGCGCGGGGAACACCAGATTGCCATGGCTCAGCAAATCACCATGGACGGTTCATCCCCGCTGGCGCGGGGAACACGGCCTGTATTGAAATAGTCGCGAAGGCAATAACGGTTCATCCCCGCTGGCGCGGGGAACACGTAATCAAATCCCCCTCACGCCAATTCCGCCAAGGTTCATCCCCGCTGGCGCGGGGAACACCCTTAGCGTAACCAACTGTTCCTAAAGGGGAAAATCAGCCGCTAAAAATCTACCAACTTTTCTTTGTTAAAGATCAGGGTTTTCCAAGGGGTGAAAGGCGACCAGATTCAGGCCATCGAAGTCCACCGGCAAACGGCGATTCGGGCCTAGCGTCTGGAACTCGTAACCCGACTCGTGGTTGCTCGCCCAGGCCATGACCACGTTGCCGTCTTCATGTCCCTGGCTCAATTGCTCCCAGATCATTTCCCGGGTGCGTTTGGATACGTCGCCGATGTAAACACCCGCACGCACCTCCAGCAGCCAGATGGCCATACGCCCACGCAGGCGCGGCGGGACGTTCTCGGTGACCACGACCAGAAAGCTCATTACTGCGCCCTGTGCCCGGCGTCGCCGATGCTTTCAGGATTGGGAATAGCCGGTGGCACTGACTCCGGCGGTGCTTCAGGCGGCGAGATGCCGCCAGCGGACAGCACCTCTTCGATGGTGGGAATGATCTTCGCCAGGATCTTGCTGGAGCGGAACAGGTCGCGGCAGCCGAGACGCACCTCACGCTCGGGCAGGTGCGGAGCCTTGGCGGCGATGCGAAAGGCCAGCGGCACCACGGTCTCGAACTTGAACAGGTCGGCGATATCGTAGACGAAGGACAACGGTTTGCCGGTGTGGATAAACCCCACCGCCGGCGCATAGCCTGCCGCCAGCACGGCGGCTTCGGTAATGCCATACAGGCAGGAAGTCGCTGCCGACAGGCAACGGTTGGGTATGTCCGCTGCATCCCACTCGTTGCGGTCATAGTTACGCGCGCGCCAGTCGACGCCGTATTGCTTGGCCAGCAACTTGTAGGTTTCGCGCACGCGGGCGCCCTCGATGCCACGCAACTGCTCGACGCTGCGCCGGGCCGGTGCTGGCTCCTGAAAACGCAGTTCGTACATTTTGCGCACCACCTTGAGCCGCAGTTCGTCATCCAGCGCCAGCTTGGCCTGGTAGAGCAAGCGATCCGCCCGCGCCCCGCCCGGCTGACCACTGGCATACAGGCGCACGCCGGACTCGCCCACCCACACCAGCAAAGTGCCGACAGTGGAAGCCAGATGCACGGCGGCATGCGAAACACGCGTACCGGGTTCGAGCATGATGCAAGCCACCGAACCAACCGGGATGTGCATGCGCACGCCGGTCTTGTCGATCACCACGAAGGCGCCATCCTGCACGTCGATCTGCCCGTACTGGACGAAGATCATCGACACCCGATCCTTCATCGGAAGGGGTTTGAGCGGAGGCAGCAGGTTACCGGCCATGTTCAGACGCCCTCATCGAGCAATGGCTGCCGAGTAGCTTCGACCAATACGCGCATTTGCCGAATAGCCAGTTCGTTCAATTTCTGCAGGCGCTCGGACTGGGGCAGCCCTTCACTGATGAAGTGCGCGTTCATCGATTCCAAGTTGGCCAGACAGACCAATTGATGGATGTCGGCATGATCGCGAAGATTGCCTTTCAGCCCTGGGTTGGCATCACGCCATTGTCGAGCGGTGACGCCGAACAATGCCACGTTCAACAGGTCGGCCTCACTGGCATAAACGAAGCTGATCTGCTGTGCGCTCAAGGTTTCGGGAATCAGATTCTCGCGGATGGCATCGGTATGGATCAGGTAATTGACCTTGGCCAGGTTGCGGCGAATATCCCAACCCAACTGCTGAAACTCTTGCTCCTTGAGCCGCTGAAACTCCTTGATCAGGTAGAGCTTGAACTCCACCGAAATCCAACTGGCGAACTCGAAGGCAATATCCTTCTGGGCAAAGGTGCCGCCGTAACGCCCAGCCTTGGAGACCAAGCCGATGGCGCCGGTTCGCTCGATCCACTGTTTTGGGGTCAGGGTGAAGCTATTAAGCCCTGCCTGCTTTTTAAACCCATCGAATTCGATGGGTTTAAAATCTGGGTTATTGAGTTGCTCCCAGATCCCCAGAAACTCTACGGTATTACGGTTTCGCAACCAGTTACCGATCAGAATGTCCGTACGATCAGGGCTCTTATATCGCGCGATATCCGTTATGGAGATGTACTCAACCCCATCCTTGATATGCGTATTGATGTCCTGCTCCAGCACCTGCAGCTTGGCTTTCATGCTGCCCTCCATATCTGCTCCAGAATCAGCCGCGCCCCACGCTGAGCAGCCCACAACCGAACGCCTTGCCCGGGCCGATGCCTTGTTCAAGCGCTCGACTGAAGGTCGCCAGTTCGTGCACCTGCAAACGCCCCTCGAAACACACCCGTTGCAGGCTGATGCGGCTATCGCCCTTGCGGCTGGCCAACACATCACTGGCCGTGACCAGGGCCGCTTCGACCATAAAACCATGGCGCTCGCCCTGACGATTCAGCCAGGCAAGCTGCTCCTGCTCGCCCACCAGACCATAGCGTTTGCCCCGGCGCGTCACGGTTGGATTGGCCAGCAGACGAAAGCGATAACGCGCCCCGCCCTCGACCCACGTCAGGAGATCGAGTGGTTTGCTTTCGATCTCACGTTGCAGGTAGTTGGGCAACATCTGCAAGGCCGACCAGTTGCCAGACTGCGCCGATTGCACCAGCACCACTGGGCTTGCCCAGGCATTACTGCCCGCTTCCAGACGCCAGAGAAAACGCGCCGGAGCACTCTGCTCATCGGTCACGAAGGCACGGGCCAACGTACGGTGCATCTCGTAGGCATCGGACAAATCACGCCGCGCCTGCGTGCTGCGCGGGTCAAGCGTCAGTCTGGTCAGGTACATGCAGCACTCCCGATTTCACGAAACGTGGGCCGAAACGACGCTCGGCAAAAGGTGCGACCGGCTGATCCAGGCGGATGGCGCCTTCCTGATCATCTTCCAGCAGGCAGCGCAGGGTCGGCTGCAGGTCACCTCGGCGCGCACTGACCAGCCGTGGGTACTGCGCCAACGCCGCCTCCAGCGGCAGGGGCGAGAGGCCATCCGGCAGCCAGACAGGCATGCCCGGTACGAAGCTCTTGCGCCCCAATGCCAGCGGCCAATGCGGAGCACGCAAGGCAGTGTGAATGAGCGCGAGCAAGGCTTCGTCCGTGCCCTCCAGGCCGACCAGAAAGGCCGCATCGCAGAGGTAATAGCGCGGGCTGACCACGGTACGGCGCAAGTCCGACTTACCAGTGGCGATCAACACGCCGGTAGCGGTCTGGTAATCGCGCATCGGCACGCCTTCGTGGTCGACACGCACGCCCATACGCAGGGCAGCTAGGTCATCCACCGGCTCCAGGCGATCACGCCCCAGCGCCGCACAGACCAGGCCGAGCACGCCCGACTTGGAAGGCTCCAACTGGGTATCACGCTCATCGAAACGACTGGTGGTGCCCCAGGATTGCATCGGCCCCTGCAAACGCAGCAACAGGGTGGCCATGTTCAGCCCTCCAGTTGCGCGGCGATCTGCGTACGTACCCAGGCCGCCAGCTCGCCCAGGTTCTGTACTTGCGCGCCCTTCTGCGCCGGCCAGGCGTCGCTCAGATCGAGGTACGCCCACTGATCGCGGGCATCGGCATAGACCGCCGCCAGCTTGCTCTCGTGTTTGGCCAGCTCGCTGACCGACAGCCCGGTCAACGATGCATCCTGACGGGCAGCGATGGGCTTCTCGAAGGCATTGGCCAGGTTCAGCGGGCCGGCATGGCGCAGACAAACGCCGACGAAGCTCGGCAGGTTGTGCGCGGCGAAGGTGTTCTGCTTGCCCGTCGGGATGGCGCGCACCACGGCCTGGGTGAAGGCTTCCAGGGCGGACAGGGTCAGCTCGCGATCCTGCTGCAGGTTGCCGAGCAGTTTGCCGGCATCGACCACTGCATAACGGTACAAGGTGGCGGAGTTGAACTCCACCTGGCCGATCATGCCGGCGCCGGTTTCGTCCGGCCCGCCCTTGTCGTCGACGGCGGTGAAGTAGTCGAACTCACGTTCCACACGGTGCGTACTGATGGCATGAGCCACCTGGCAGGCGGCGTCCTGGTTGACCTCCGGCATATCGGCGAGCATGCGCCCAAACAGCGCCACGTCCACGGCCTTGCCACCGTCGAGCAGGGCCTTGGCCTTTTTCACCACATCCGCCGGGGCGCTGGCCTTGGCTTCCTTCTTGCCCTTCTTCTCGCCACCGGCCGGAGCACCGGCGAGTTCGTCCCAGTGTTGCTCAATGAGGTTGGCGAAACCGGCGATTTCGGCCTCGCCGAGAAACAGCAGGTACTCGGTCTTGCCGTCATCCTTGAGCTTGAGGCCGGCAGCGGCCAGCGCCACTTCGATCTTGCCTTCGGCTTCGAGCGGGTCACGCCCGGCCAGACGCTCCAGCAACAGCGCCTTAAGCTTCTTGGTACGTACGCCGCGATGCTCCGGGGCGACCAGTTCATGCTCTTGCGCCGCCAGGCGAATGGCGCGCTTGAAGCACTGGCTGCTGACCCGCGCGCGGCGATGGCCACCGAACAGGGCATCCTTGGGCGCGCCGGTGTCGTCACGGTTGAGGTTGGATGGGGCGAAGTTCTGGATCAGGTGAAACTCGACAAACAGACTCATGATATCCCTCTCAGTCGTTGGCAGCTTGTTCGGTGGGTTCAGCAGCAGGCGCAGCCAGGGCGCGATAGAAGTCGCGCGCCCAGCGCTGGCGCACGTTGTCGCGGCGCTCGGCATCGATATGTGGGTTGAGCCAGACACTCAGGTCGCGTAGCAGCACGCCGTAGTCCAGAGCCCGGTCATCGGCGGCCAGCAGGCTGATGATCTGGCGCAGATACACCGCCAGGTTTTCCGCATCGGCGCCAAGCAAGGCGATGAAACGTTGTTCGATGCTAGCGCTTTCACGCTTGCGCATGAGCTCGCCAAGGCTTGCAGCCAGGCTTCTGGCGCCGTGATGCGGATGAGCGGCGTATAGGCCAGCCGTCAGGTACAGCGCCAGGCGTGATGCATCCTGGGCATGCCGCTCGACCGCGACGAAGCGCTCCACATACGGATAAACCGGCGGATAGCTGCCTGGTTCGAAGGTCAGGCTGCGACGCAGGGTGGCCATGGCGCCCCGGTCACGCTCCTGCAAGCGCTGCAAATGCGCGATAAAGCTCTGCGCGAACTCACTCATACGCGAACCTCCTTGTCGGTTGTGGGAGTTACCCGCAACGGAGCAAGCAGCCCCAGCAGGCGTGGATGGTGACGTGCTTCGGCACGTAGGGCTTTGGCGCCTCGGCCCAATCCGGCCAGCACGGCCTGCCAGGCATCACGGGCGGCGTCATGCAGGCTTTGCCGCCAGAGTGCTTCGGCCTCGTCCAGCTCGTCGTTGCCCAGCAGCACCATGACGCGCCCGAGATGACGCTCGGCGCTGGCGAAGTACAAAGCCCCCGCCGAACCGGCATCGATCACGCTGCGCGCTCGCGCCCAGGTGTCCTTGCTGCCTGGGTCGGGCAGGGTTTCGGCGAGCATGCCGGTGGCCAGCTTGCGCAAGGCGGTGAACAACTCTTCGGCATCACGCACATAGCGGCGTAGCTCGTTGGCGTGATCGGCTGAGGCAAGCAGTTTGGCCGGTAGCGCGATGCGCTCGGAGCGCCAGCGCAGCAGTTTGGCCTGATCACTGGCCAGACCGGCGATCAGTAGCGGCTGCACGCCACCGCCCAGGTAGAACTGCAGATTGGCCGCCCACTCCAGCACGGCGGCAGGCAGCGAGGCTTTACCTTCAGCGTCCGGCAACAGAGCAGGAAGATCACGCCACAGGGCACGGCCTTCGCTGAAACTCAGGCGCACCATGCTATTGCTGCCGGCCCGATAGCTGGCCATGGGGTCGGGGGCCTGCACGTCATCGCCCAGTGCCAAACCAGCGGCGAAGCGAATCCACTGCACACGCTGCTCATCGTCCGCCAATAGCAGCACGGCACGGCTCTGCCGGGTGTAGCGATCATTGGGGCCGCTCGCCATCTCAGGGTCGCCACGCAGTTGGGTAATGCTCAGCGCGTTGCGTTCCCAGGCGGGCAGGTCTTCATGCCCCGCCTGAGTCGGTGGATGCAGGGCCAGGCACAAGCTTTGCGACAGCGAATCGCCCACAGGCATTACCGCTGCTGTATTGGCCAACGCACCGGCTTTGTCGGAATCGCGCAACGTCTTGACCAGACCGCCAGGGGTGAACTGCAGAAAGCCCAGCAAGGTGCGCAACGCATCGGCAGCACTGATGCTGCGCGGCGCCAGGTCACAGGAGTGATCGAACACCACCGGCGCATTGCCGTTGGCGCTGGCCAGGGAAATTTGCGTCCAGGGCTTGAGCTTGTCGCGGGTTTCTTCGGCGTCGGCCAGCACCGCCACTTGCATGAAGGGATACTGCGGATGGACCAGCCAGAAGCGTTCGCGCCAGCGCTGCAGGTAATCGCGGATAGCCGTCAGCGGCAATCTACCCTGATACCAGCGCAGGCGTTCGGCATCCGTCCAGCGCCCTTGTGCCTGACTGATGGCGCGGTGGGTAATGGCCAGCAACAACCGGTATTGAGCGATCAGACTCGGCGGTGAAGTCTCCGCCAAGGCGCTGATCTCGCCGGCCTGCTCGAAAAGCGCCAGCAAGCCCAGGTCACGCACCTGCCCATCATGCATCCGTACCGCCAGCCATGGCTCGTCGAGCAGATTGAAAGACTCACTCATGCCTATCCCCCATTCCCTGTTGCCACGATTCCATATCCTTTTCCCTGAATCCGACAGGCCTGCAGTAAAGCAGACAAAGTGCCACTATGGAATGAGCCAAATCAGCCCATGCCACCTGTCCTCCTGCCGCTTGGTTTCTCCAGCTGCATGCTACGATGCACCAACCCTGTAACACATCGAGGTGCTCAGCATGAGTGAAGCCACCTTTACCTTTCGCGTAGACGACGCCCTGAAAAGCGAATTTGCCCAGGCCGCCAAAGCTCGCGACCGCACTGGCGCGCAATTGCTGCGCGACTTCATGCGCGACTTCGTCCGGCAGCAGCAAGAGGCTGCCGAGCACGATGCCTGGCTGCGCCGCCAGGTACAGATGGGGCTGGATTCGGCCAATGCCGGTGAGTTGCTCAGCAGCGAAGAGGTCGAAGCCGAAGCCGCCGCATGGCGTGCTGAAATGCGTCGCAAGCTGGACAACGCCGCGTCGTGAAGCTGGCCTGGACGCGCCTTGCGCTTAACGACCGCCAAGCCATCCGCAGTTATATCGCTCAGGACAATCCCATTGCCGCCCTGGCGCTGGATGAGTTGTTCATGGAGAAAACCAGCCGCCTGGCCGATCATCCCAGCTTGGGGCGGCCGGGCCGGGTAAGTGGCACTCGCGAGCTGGTCGTGCATCAGCACTATCTGATGATCTACGACCTGGCCGATGACCAGGTTCGGATACTCCGGGTGTTGCATACGGCCCGCCAGTGGCCAAGTGCTGACTGAACTTAGCTCGTGCGCTGATAGACCAGCCCGAGCTCATCATCCAGACGCACCGTCAAACGCCCGATCTGCAGGCAGCCATCGATCAGTACCAGCGGCTTGAGATGACGTAGCAGCGGATGCTCGCTGAACGACCGCCGCGACTCCAGCGCTTGGGCATGCTTGACCAACGCAGCGCGTGAGGTTTTTAGCTGGCGGGCATGGAGCTGTTTGGCCAGAGCATTGGACAAAAGCTGATCGGGGTCGAAGACCTCGCCATTCAGGGCCAAGCTCCAGCCGCCGGGCACCTGATGCACGGGAATCAGCGTCACGGAGTCGTCGCCAAGGCGAGTGTAGTTGGGCAACCCCAAGCCTTCCTCGCCCTCTTCATAGCCGCGATTCTTCTGGGTGTAGGCGTTTTGCGGTTCGGCCTCGGGATCGATGGCGACATTGAGTGCCATCATGCGCTCGGTCTGTCGTTTGCCCAAGTGACTGCCGTAGGCCTCATCCTCGATAAAGGCACGATCCACTTCGGCCAGATCAGCCGGTAAATCCTCGCTGTCATACACCGCCTGCACCAACCGGTCGATGTCCTGCGGCAGATGCAGCGCCTGCTCGCGCGACAGCAATGCCCAGGTGCGCCCAAGAATGTAGGGCTCGTAGACATATTCCCAAGCCGTGCTCTTGAGATCGGGCAAGGTTTCAGGCGCCAGCCCCGCCACATACAAGGTCGCCTGGCGATGCGCCTCGGGGCGCTCAGGTTTGTGGCGATGCAAACGACCAGCGCGCTGCAGGATCAGATCCACCGGGGCCAGGTCGGTAAGCATGAAATCGAAGTCGATATCCAGGCTCTGCTCGGCCACCTGAGTGGCGATCAGCAAAGCCTTTGTTGGTCGCGCACCGACCTCGCCAAAACGCGCCAGCACAGCCTGCTCCTGCTCGCTGCGCTGATTGGCCGGGAAGCGCGCATGAAAGAGCAGCAGCGGCACCTCATCAGCCAACTCGGTCTTTAGTTTTAGATAAAGGTTTTGCGCGCGGTCCACGGTATTGACGATCAGCGCACCACATCCACCTTGCTGCACAAGCTCACAGGCCTTGGCGACCAGGCTGTCAATATCTTCCGCCACGGCCTGCAGGTGAATCGGCGGTAACGGCCGTGACTCGCAGGTGTCGCCCTTGAGGCCACGATCATCGGCCAACAACAGGCGCGGATAGCTCAGCTCGGGCGCGTTCTCCGGGGCAACGCCCCAGGCACGTAGCAAGGCATCGCGACGCGGCGCCGGCAAGGTAGCGCTCATCAGCACCACCGAACTGCCCATCGCCTTGAGCCAACGCAGCAAGGCTTCGATCAGGCCGCTGGTATAGGTGTCGTAGGCATGTACTTCATCGAGAACCACCACGCGGTTGCTCAAACCCCATAAGCGCACGAAATGGTGTTTGACGTTGAGTGTGGCGAACAACGCCTGATCCACGGTGCCGACGCCATAAGGCGACAGCAACGGACGGCGGCGCTGAGAGAACCAGGCCGACGAAGACACGCTCTCGCCCTCGGCACCATAAATGCCACGTAACGCCAGCACCTGTTCGTTGAGCCCGGCGCCGCCATGCACCAGTTGCACATCCAGCGCCGTATCACCCGAGAAACTGTGGAGAAAGGTCAAGGCACGGTTGAACAATGCATTGCCCGTGGCCTGTGTTGGCAGCGCGACGTAGAGACCGCGATGCTGGTTGGCCGCCTGCAGGCGCAGGTGAGCGAGAAAGGCCAGCTCGGTCTTGCCCTCGCCCATCGGTGCCTCGACCAACAGCAGCGCCGGGCCTTGCACACCATCGAGCAGGCGATCGGCTTGCGCTTGCAGCGGACGCGCTGTCAGCTCGGGGCGCTGTACGATCCGGGCGATCAGATGATCTGCCGTGGCCGGCACAGTCAGCAGAGGTTGAAAGGCTCGCCATCCGATCTGCCGCAAGGCCTGATCGGCGCGCACGCAGGCATCGGCATGATGCTCGACCAATAGCGCATGGCGCTCGCCCAGGGGAAACCATTCCGGGTTGGAGCCGACCCAGTCAGCCACGCTGGTAAGACCCGCCAGCCACTGCACCGCCGGCTGTGACAAGGCTTCGATTTGCGGCACGCCCTGTGGCGCCAATACCGCCCAGTAAGCCATGAATATCTGCCGACGCGCCTCACCCCAGGCAGGCGGTTCGAACGCCGGTTTGGCCCGATTGAATTCGCTTTGGTTGAAGTTGTAGCCATGGTGGGCGCTGATGGCTTGCAAGACATGACGGATCCAAAGCAGATGGCCGATGCCCTGCCCTGGCAAGTGCTCCCAGAGCAACGCTGCGCTGGCGCAAGCATGGTCGGTAACGCCCAGGGCACGGTCGGGAAAGGCCAGCCCAAGCGCCTCATCAGCTTGTCGCCCTTCGAGCCATTTGTCCTGAAAGCCGGGGATGGCCTTGCCGAAGTCATGCAGGCCTACCAGGCAGGCAACCCAGCGGGCGACATGCTCGCGCTCCAACCCCAGCGCTTGAGCGGCCCAGTCCAGCGTGCTCGCAGGCTCATGGGCAAGCATCCGCTCGGCCACCGCCGCCACATCCAGCAAATGCGCCAGCACACCATGGCCGAAGCCATCGCCACTCTTGGCCCAAAGACGACGGGCCTGCTCGCTGAGATCGGCGAATCCTTTCATCTGGCACTCCTTGGCATCGTGAGACTCGACCTGAAACAAAGTGCCAGCATAGCTAGCACCCGACAATCATGCCGATTTCTATACAAGCAGCACTGGCACAGGATTGACCACGACCTTGTGCATCAGACTGCCGCGCTCATAGCACGAAGTGCTTCGGACGTTAGGGCAGGGGCAAGGCTTATTTCTTCATCCCCCGCTGACCTCAAGCCCTACACCCAATGCCACGGTTCATCCCCGCTCACGCGGGGAACACGTCTTCGCCCTCGATCTCCTCACTGGGGATCTCGGTTCATCCCCGCTCACGCGGGGAACACGAGCGTAAGGCGATGATGGAGTGGTGGCAGGACCGGTTCATCCCCGCTCACGCGGGGAACACTGGAGATCCACGACAGACGCCATGAATGCGCGCGGTTCATCCCCGCTCACGCGGGGAACACTATCGACGGGCTGCTGTACGGTGGCCATCAGACGGTTCATCCCCGCTCACGCGGGGAACACCACACCTTCTGCCCCGTACGCGCCGGAGTGAACGGTTCATCCCCGCTCACGCGGGGAACACAACGCCATGAGCGCCGAACTGCGCGCCTTCGCCGGTTCATCCCCGCTCACGCGGGGAACACTCGTGGCCCTGCTTTTTGGCGTCAGTGATCGACGGTTCATCCCCGCTCACGCGGGGAACACTTGATGTCGGGCGTCATGGCGACGATCAGGCGCGGTTCATCCCCGCTCACGCGGGGAACACGTCGGGCGCGCCGCTGTGCTCCAGCTCGTCCACCGGTTCATCCCCGCTCACGCGGGGAACACCTCTGGCGACAGGATCGACCGGCGTTTCATCTCGGTTCATCCCCGCTCACGCGGGGAACACACGCCGTCGACCACCACGCGCGCGCGGATCCGCGGTTCATCCCCGCTCACGCGGGGAACACGAAATCGCCAACTGCTACTTCGAAGCCCTGTACGGTTCATCCCCGCTCACGCGGGGAACACCAGATCGCGCGCCTGCAGGGCCTCAAGGGCGACGGTTCATCCCCGCTCACGCGGGGAACACGAGCAGGATGGTGGTGTCGAGGTCTGCTGGGTCGGTTCATCCCCGCTCACGCGGGGAACACGTCTCCTCGAACTCGCAGGCGACCTCGTCGGCCGGTTCATCCCCGCTCACGCGGGGAACACTCCGGTTGGCGGTCAGGGGCGAATGACGATGCCGGTTCATCCCCGCTCACGCGGGGAACACATCGGCAAGCCGGGTGGCCGCAAGCCCACCGACGGTTCATCCCCGCTCACGCGGGGAACACATCGATGCGGTGCTGGATGCGCCGGCACTTGCCGGTTCATCCCCGCTCACGCGGGGAACACCTCGAGCTGGTGCGAGGTCAAATGCGGTTTCGCGGTTCATCCCCGCTCACGCGGGGAACACTCGAACTCGCCCGCCTTCTTGAACCGGCCCAGCGGTTCATCCCCGCTCACGCGGGGAACACATGTGCATGTAGCACGGGCATGAAAAAGGCGCCGGTTCATCCCCGCTCACGCGGGGAACACATCAAATAGCGCCCGTGACGGTCGAGAAGCTCCGGTTCATCCCCGCTCACGCGGGGAACACTTGAGAGGAGGCCTGTAAAAACAGGGGTTTGCCGGTTCATCCCCGCTCACGCGGGGAACACACTTAGCGTAACCAATTGTTCCCAAAGGGAAAAATCAGCCGCTAAAAATCTACCAACTTTTCCTTGTTAAAGATCGCTCAAGAATCAAAGCAGATTCGGCGTGCTACGCGCCAGCAACGCCTCGACATCGACACCTCGCGGCAGAGTGCCATAGACCCGGCCACGGCCTTCCAGCCGGCTGGCGATAAAGGCATCGGAGACGGTGGCGTTGCCCGCCTCCAGCAGCAGCTTGGCCTGCAGCGCCACGGCCATGTCTTCGGTGAGCTGGCGCGCGCGGTACTGGATATCGGCGGTATCGGCAAAATCGGCTTTCAGACGCTGAATATGTGCCTTCAGACGGGCATCGCCATGGCCATCGCCCAGCTCGGCGAACAACGCATCGAGTACGCCGGGCTCCTTGGACAATGCGCGCAGCACGTCCAGGCATTGCACGTTGCCGGAGCCTTCCCAGATCGAGTTGACCGGCGCTTCGCGGTACAGACGCGGCAGGATGGTTTCCTCGACGTAACCGGCGCCCCCCATGCACTCGCTGGCCTCGTAGATCATTTCCGGCGCGCGCTTGCAGATCCAGTACTTGCCCACGGCTGTGACCAGACGAGCGAATTTGTCTTCCTGCGCGTCATGCTGGTGGTCGAGCGCGCGGCCCATGCGCATGCACAGCGCCAGCGCAGCTTCGCTCTCCAGCGCCAGGTCGGCCAGCACGTTCTGCATCAACGGCTGGTCGGCGAGCAGCTTGCCGCCCACCTGACGATGCGCGCAGTGGTGAGCGGCCTGGGTCAGCGCCTGGCGCATCAGACTGCTGGAGCCGACCATGCAATCGAAGCGGGTCATGGCCACCATCTCGATGATGGTCGGCACGCCGCGCCCTTCCTCACCGAGCATCCAGGCGAAGGCGCCGCGATACTCCACCTCGCTGGAAGCGTTGGCCCAGTTACCCAGTTTGTTCTTCAGGCGCTGGATGTAAAACGCGTTGCGTGAGCCGTCCGGGCGATGACGCGGCAGCAGGAAACACGACAGGCCCTTGTCGGTGTAAGCCAGGGTAAGGAAGGCGTCGCACATCGGCGCCGAGCAGAACCATTTATGGCCAACCAGCTCGTAGCCCTGCCCCGGCCCACCGAGGCCGATGGGATAGGCGCGGGTGGTGTTGGCGCGCACGTCGGTGCCGCCCTGCTTCTCGGTCATGGCCATGCCGATGGTGACGCCGGTCTTCTGCTCCATCGGCAGGTTGCGCGGGTCGTACTCGGTGGCGAGGATCTTCGGCAGCCATTGCTCGGCCACGTTGGGCTGCAGGCGAATGGCGGGCACCGCGGCAAAGGTCATTGTCAGCGGGCAGCCACTGGCCGCTTCGGCCTGGCTGTGCATATAGGTCAGTCCGGCGCGGGCGACATGGGCGCCGGCGCGCGGGTCGGTCCAGGGCAGCGACGGCAGACCGTGCTCGACCGCCGTGCGCATCAGCTCGTGGTAGGCCGGGTGAAACTCCACCAGATCGATACGATTACCGTAGCGGTCATGACTCTTGAACACTGGCTTGTTCTCGTTGGCGAGAAAGCCGGCCTGCATCAGCGCTCCACCGGCAAGCGCACCATAGGCGCTCAGGCGCTCGTCTGCCCAGGCGCCGTCATAACGACGAGTCCATTCCTGCAATGGCAGATCGAGGCGATAGAGGTTGGCGCCATCCAGGCTCGGCACCTGGTTGAACACCTCGTGGGTTTCGGCATGCAGGCTGGGTCTCATCGCGTGGGCTCCTCGGCGCCGACGGCGCGCAGGCAAAAGGTGGCAAGACTGGCGCTGACCTGCGCCAGCTCCAGGGTGGGTTGACCGGCTTCGCGCGCGGCGCGAGCAGGTGGCGACAGAGGGCCGACCAGCGCTTCGGCAATCGCGCCGACCAGGCAGGCCGCCATCAGGCCGATCTGCTCGACGCGAAATTCACCGGCCCCGGCGCCCTCCTCCAACAGATCGATGAACAGTTCGGCGTAGGCTTCGCGGTAGAGCAGGCGCTGCTCATCGACCTCCGGATCGACCGGTTCGGCGATCAGCGCAAAAGCCATGCGGCGGCTGTGCCAGGCGCGGGCGGCGAACTGCTCAAGACCGATGCGCAAGCGCTCACTGGCGCTGCCCGGCCCGCGCAGGGCGGCGGCCAGGGCATCCACCTCACGCTGACTGGCAGCGGCGAAGACCTCGGCGGCCAGTTCACCCTTGCTACGAAAGTGGCGGTACAGACTGCCCGTGGCGATACCGACATCATCGGCCAGCGCCTGCATGGTCAGGGCGGCGAAACCGCCCTCTGCCACTCGCAGCAAGGCGCAGTCGAGGATGCGCTGGCGCTGCGCCTGATCGCGGTCGAGTCGAGCTTCGGTGATGCGATAAGCCATGGTCTGAACCCTGATTCACTTGCATGCAGTGAATCAGGATTCAGACCATGGCTAAAGGGACGATCCGGCCAAATCTGCGGCCTATCCCAAGAATGAGGCTGCGGGGTGTCAGAGCGGAGCAGCGCCGCCGGAAACCGTGGCTGGACGGCACAGCACCCAGTCGTGCAGCAGCACGCGCAGCTCCTCGAACTTCACCGGTTTGGCCAGGTAATCGCTCATCCCTGCGGCCAGGCAGCGTTCGCGATCACCGCTGTGGCTATGGGCGGTGATCGCCAGCACCGGCAGTTCGGTGCACCCCGGCAGGGCACGCAGTGCGCGGCAAGTGGCGAAGCCATCCATCACCGGCATCTGGCAATCCAGCAGCACGGCATCGACGCTTTCATTGCGTAGCAGCTCCAGCGCTTCGGCACCGTTGTCGGCGGTTCGCACACGGTAGCCCAGCTTGAGCAGCATGCCGCGGGTCACCAACTGGTTGATCGCATTGTCCTCGACGATCAGCACCGTGCACTGCTGCGCCTGGCGCTGTACCGTGCCGCTCTGCGCACGCGGCGGACGCACGATCGGCGCCGCCTGCTGCTGCGGCAACGTCAGCGGTACGTTGAGACGAAAACGGCTGCCGAATCCGGGCTGCGACTCATGACTGAGGCTGCCACCGAGCAGGTCGACCAGTTGCCGGCAGATCGCCAGGCCAATGCCCAGGCCGCCATATTTGCGGGTCATGGACCCGTCGAGCTGATGGAAGCGCTGATACAGATCGCCCTCATGAGCGAAGCCAATACCGCTGTCGCAGACCAGCACGCTCAGCGGCAGGTTGCCACCCACACTATCGGCACGGCCGACCTGCAGGGTCACACCGCCCTCGCTGGTGAACTTGATGGCATTGTCCAGCAGGTAGCCCAGTGCCTGAGCCAGCTTGGCGGCGTCACCCTCCAGGGTATCGGGCAGGTTGTCGTCCAGTTCCAGGGCGAAGGTCAGCCCCTTGTCCTCAGCGCGCGGCGCGTACTGGGCACGCAGGCCATCGAACAATCCACGCAGGCTGAACGCCTCACGCCGCGGATAAAGCTTGCCGGCCTGCAGTTCGGTGAGGGCGAGGATATCGTTGACCATGCGCATCATGTCGCGCGCGGAGGTCGCGGCGGTCTTCTGGTACTGCTCCAGCTCGATGTCCATCTTCACCGTCTGCATCAGCTCCAGCGAGCCGATCACGCCATTCATCGGCGTGCGCAGTTCGTGGGTGACGGTGGCGAGGAACTCGTCCTTGAAGCGGTTGCTGTCGGCCAACTCCTGGTTCAACGCTTCGAGCTTGCGTCCGGCTTCCTGGAGGATGCGCGTGCGCTCTTCCTTCATCGCGTTGATGCGATCAGCCAGAGCCAGCGACAGCAGGCCCACTTCCAGGGCCGAGCCGATCTGGCTGGCGTACATGGTGAGAAAGACATTAGGCAGGTGCCCCAGCACCATCAACGTATTGACGATGCCGCCGACGAGGAAGGCCGTCCAGGCGAAGATGAAATAGCGCGCCACGCGCATGCCGCGCAGCCAGGCGAGGATGCCGGCGGCGAAGATCACCACGGTGAACAGCAGGGCCAGGTAGGTGGCCAGGCGCAGCGCGGTCGCGTAACTGATGCACAACGCCAGGACCATCACCACGGCGCCGCAGGCCATCAGCAGCAGCAACAGACGGTCGACCCAGGGACTGTGTTCCGAGGTATGCAGGAAGCTGCGCGCGAACTGGCAGCCGAACAAGGCGGCCGAGCCGATCATGAAGGGCGTGGCGGCGTTGGCCCACCAGGGGCTGTTGGGCCAGAAGTACTCGATGCCGGCACCGTTCACCGATATCTGGTAAAGGCCGAACGAGGCGATGTAGAGGATGTAATAGAGGTAACTGGGGTCGCGGACGCTGAGGAAGATGAACAGGTTGTAGACCAGCATCACCAGCAGTACGCCGTAGATGATACCGAGCACGTAGATGCGCCCCGGCTGCTCCTCCAGATAGGCATTGGGTGCCCACAGGGTCAGCGGCGCCTGGATCGAGCCCTGGCTTTCCAGGCGCAGATAAATGCGCTTTTCCTGGTTTGGCTCGAGGTTCAACTCGAAGAGGTAGTTGTTCTGGCGGATCTGCCGACTATCGAAGGGCAAGGCATCGCCAGTGCGTTGAGCCAACGCGAAGCCGCCCGCTTCATCCGGCAGGTACAGTTCCAGGTGATCGAGCGGTGGGTAGGCCAGTTCCAGCAGCCAGTTGCGCGCACCCGGTGCCTGCTGCGGCAAGTAGTGCAAATCCAGCCGCAGCCAGAATACCGAACGCGAATAGCCGGCATTGAGCACAGGCTTGTCATGCAGGCGGAAGCTGCCTTGTACAGCCGGCGAGGCGATATCGTCGATGCTGGCATCGCCACGCACGTCTTCGAACACGTACATGCTCTGCCCCAGCGGCAGGGCGCGAGTCTGCTCGTCGAAGGTAACAGCGCCCACGAGCGAAGGAAGAAAGATGCTCACGATGAGCAGGAGCAGCCGGTACATACAACTCCAGAACCCTGTCGAACGACGCCCAGGCCCCCATTAGCCCATCAGATGGCGCCGCCACGCACGGCAGACTTATATTCTAATCGCTCTACTCTAGGGGCTGTTGGGGCGCTTTTCCAGATTCAGACGGCAGTTTAAGCAGCGCCTCACCTATCGCCTCAGCCAGGTACTGCAGGGAAAACACCCCGCCGTAGGTCCAGGTCGAGGGCATCGCGGCGAAGCGCTGCTCGCGCACGAACGGCATGGCCTGCCACAGCGGTGAGGCGAACAACTGCGCCTCTTGGGGGAAGGGTTCGATATGCAGCACCACGTCCTGCTCGATACGCCCCAGGGTGGTGATCGGCACCTGAGTGATGCCCCAGGGGCTCGGCGGCAGGTCCAGTGCCGGCTGCAGGCCGAGCAGCGCCAGCGCATGTTGCGGCATGGAGTTGGGGCCGTTGATGAAGGCGGCGGTCGGCGACGAGAAGCGAATCACCGTGACGGCCGGCAAGTGCTCTGCGTAATGGGCCTGCAGCCGCTCACGCCATTGCGCCAACTCGGCGTCCATCGCCTGCAGCCGCTGCTCGGCCAACGCCTCGCGCCCCAAGGAGCGCGCCAGGTCGAGAAACGCCTCGCGCTGCACCTGCTGATTGTCATGCTGCTGGCTGAAGCCCTGATACACCTGCACCGGCGCGATACGTTCAAGCAACGGGCGAATGTCTTCCAGCACCGGTGGAATGACGATCAGCTCAGGCTGTAACTCGGCCAGCAACTCGAGGTTGGGCTCCAGGCGCGAACCGCTCGACGGCACGCCCTCAGGCAGCGTCGGCCTGACCACCCAGGCGCGGTAGTCACCGGCATCGGCCACGGTCAGTGGCGTCACATCGAGCATCAGCAGATGCTCGGTGGCCTCCCAACTCAGTGCAGCGACCCGTGGCGCATCACTCGCCCAGGCAGGCGTCAGCCACAGCAGCAGCAAGCCGAGCAACCAACGCTTCACGTCAACCTCCCACGGATCAACAAGAAGACGAAGTAACCGCCACACAGCACCGAGGCGACAATGCCCACCGGAATCTGCAGCGGGAAGATCAGGGTGCGGCCAACCCAGTCCGCCAGCAGCATCAGCACTGCGCCCAGCGAGGCCGCAAGCAGCAGTTGCGGCAGTACCCGGCGCGCGCCGAGCATCACCGCGATATGCGGGGCCAAAAGCCCCAGAAACGCCACAGGCCCGAGCAGGCTGGTGACCAGCGCGCACAGCAGCGCCACCAGCACCAGCAACGCCAGACGCAAGCGCGGCACGTTCAGGCCACGGCTGGCGGCTACCCCGTCGCCGATGCCGATCAGTGTCAGCGCGCGATGAAACAGCAGCGCCAGCGTACCGAACAACAGCACGCCCAGCGTCAACCCCAAGGCCTGCGCCGGTGTGGCGCGGTAGGTGGAGCCAGCCAGCCAACCGAGCAACGCGAACGAGTCGCCACTGCCCTTGGCCAGCACGAACTGCAGCGCCGCGTTGAGCAGCGCGCCCAGGGAAATCCCCAGCAGCGCCATCAGCGCTGGTGAGTAGCGATGACGCCGCCCCAGCAGCATCAACACCGCCAGCACCGCCAGACTGCCGACGAAGGCCGCCATCGGGGCGACCGCGCCTAGCAACGCACCACCGAAGATGATCAGCGCCAGCATCACCGCCAGCGTGGCCCCCGCGGAGAGCCCGAGGATATCCGGGCTGGCCAGCGGGTTACGCAGCAGACGCTGCAGCAGCAGGCCGGAAATCGCCAGGCCGGCGCCGGCCGAAGCAGCCGTGAGCACACGCGGCCAGCGCAGCGACCAGACCAACGCCGACGGCCACTCAAAACGCCAGCCATCGATACCGCGCGCCAGCCCGAGCGCCACGGTAAGCGCCAGCAGTGCGAAGACCGCCACCCAAAGCGCACTGCGCCAACCGAAGCGTTCGGCGCCGCGCGGCAGTTGCAGACCACGTGGATCTTCCGCAGCCAGGTGGCGGCGCGCCAGCCACAACATTACCGGCGCACCGATCAACGCGGCGGCGGCGCCACTGGGCACCATTTGGCCACTAAGCCGATTGGCCAGCAGTGCCAGGGCGTCGGTGCTGAGCAAGAGCAAGGCGCCAAGCAGCGCGCTGTAGAGAAGCTCGTCTCGCGCGGTGCGGGCGCCGAGCATCTTCGCCATGTTCGGTGTGAGCAGGCCGATGAAACCGATCAGGCCGACCGCTGTGATCGACACCGAACATAGCCACAGCGCCGCCAGAAACAGCAACAGCATCACCGGCCACAACGCCAGGCCACGGCCCTGGGCAGCATCGCCGCCAAGCTGCAGCAGGCTCAACGGCCGCGGCGCCAGGATCAGCAGCGGCAGCGCCAGCAACAACTTGGGCCACAGCCACTGCACCCAGTGCCAGTCGATCTGCGCCAGATCACCCGCACCCCAGACGAACAGCCCCTGGGTGTACTGGTTGTTGATCAGGACCAGCCCGGCAGCCAGGGCGCCGAGCAACAGATTGATGGCCATGCCACCCAGCACCAGCGGCAGCCCGCCAATACCACTGCGCCCGGCAATCAGCAGCACCAGGCCGACTGCCAGCAGCGCACCGAGCAGTGCCGCCCACTGCCCATGATCGGCCGCGAAGGTCGGCACCAGCAAGGTGGCCAGCACCAGCCCGAGCCAGGCCCCGGACGAAGCGCCGATGGTCATCGGCGACACCAGGCGATTTTGTGTGATCTGCTGCAGCAGGCTGCCGGACAAGCCCAGCGCAGCGCCCGTCAGCAGCGCCATGCTCAACCTGGGTAGAGCCGACAGTTGCAGCTGCAGAAACTCGAAGCTGTGCTCGGCAGAAGCAAGCATCGCCCACAGTTCGAATGGAGCGAGATCGGCCGCCAGCCACAGGTGCAGGAATGCCAGCGGCAGCAGCGCAAGCAGTGTCAGAAGGTGGCGTGACGACGCCGAGACTGCCGCCATGCTCAAGCCACCACGGCAATCTTGCGGGCGCTGCCGGGTTGTTCGATCAGTTCGATATCGATGTCGTAGAGCTGGCTGAGCAACGGCCCGCTGAGCAACTTGTCCGGGCTGCCGTCGAAGAAGATCCGTCCCTGCTTGAGGGCGATCACCCGGTCGGCATGCCGCGCGGTGAGGTTGATGTCGTGGAGGATGGCGACGATGCCGCGTCCGCTGTCGCGATTGAGCTGGCGCAGCAGGCCCATCAGCTCGTACTGGTGCGCCAGGTCCAGCGCCGAGGTGGGCTCGTCGAGCAGCAACAGCGGCGACTGCTGGGCCAGCAGCATGGCGATCCAGGCACGCTGGCGCTCGCCACCGGAGAGGCTGTCGGCCAGGTGATCGGCGTAATGGGCGACATCGGTCTGGGCCAGCGCCTGATCTACCGCCGCATGGTCCTCGGCGCGCCCGCGGCCGAGCAATCCACGCCAGGGGAAGCGCCCCAGACGCACCAGCTCGCGCACGGTCAGGCCGGCGACGTCGGGCAGGTGCTGCGGCAGGAAGGCCACGCGCTGGGCGAAGTCACGGGCGGAAAAACCGGCCAGGTCGCGCTCGTCGAGCTGCAGCGAGCCTCGGGTCGGCTGCAACTGCCGCGCCAGCAGGTTCATCAGGGTCGACTTGCCCGAGCCGTTGTGGCCGAGGATCACGGTGAAGCGATCACCTTCGAGGTGCAGTTCGTTCACTGCCAGCGTCACCCGCTCGCCACGACGCACTTCTATATCACGCAGATTCAGCATGCCTGAGCCAGCTCCTCACGCAGGCGCACCAGGCGCTCGTCACGACGCAATTTCGGGCAGGTGCTGCACAGCTCGCCGTCGCAACGCCGAAAATGCTGGCAACAGGCCTTGCGCTCCAGGGTCAGGCAGTCACGTCCATCCTCCAGGCGCACCTCCAGCAGGTCGCTGCCACCGCGCAGCCCCAATGCCTCCAGCCAGAGCGCCGACAACCCTCGCAGTTGCTGGTTGTCCAGGTTCAGTTGACGCTGCACCAGCAGCAACGCTGCCAGCACATAGTCGGCTGCCAGCCGCTGAGCCAGCTTGCCGTGGATGCTCTGCACCTGACAGAACTCGGCGTGCTGGCGGCGCAGCAGGTCGGCCAGTTGGCTGCCAGCAAGGTTGATCAGCTCGCCCTCTGCAGCCCGTTGCGGGCAGTGATCGGAAAGACAGAAGCCCAACACCACACCACTTTGAACATCCTGCCCAAGCGTCGACAGACAGGGCATACGCTGCGTCAGATGCACGCCGAGCAAGGTCAGGTAGATGGGTTGCCAGACCAGGTAGGTCCAGCTGCGCACCGTCCAGTAATGCGGCCCGGCCTCGGGGTGAGCCTGGCGCCAGTGCTGATAAAGCGTAGCGATACGCTGTGTGTTGCCATCGCTGCCGCAAACCAGCAGATCAGCCTCGGCATGACCGATACGGCCCTGCAGCCCAGGCAGACTGCGGGAAATCACGTCGAGCAAGTGGTGAAGGTCGTGCATCGCGGCGAACCCGGACGATGGAAGCAGTGCGAGGGGCGAATTTAATCATTGATACGCATCTGCATCAAATTATCATTCGCCACTCAAGACTCACGCAGCCTTGGTTTTTTGCACCAGCAACGGGAACAGCGCAGCAGTCAGCAGCAAGCCGACAGCACCGACCCAGAACGGCATGGCCTGCCCGTAGTGGCTGACCAGCAGCCCCGCACCGTAGGCCGAGCCCATATTGCCCAGGCACTGGAAGATGTTGATCTTGCTGAAGTCCACCGCGTAGTGCTCTGGCGAGCTGAGTTCGAACAGCAAGGCATCCAGGCGCACGGTGACTTGATACAGCGCCCAACCGAACAGCACTCGGCCGAGCAGGATCAGCCACTGATCACCAAACCCCTGAATGAAAGTGGCTGCCGCGCCCAGCAGCAGACCGGCAAGAATGCCATCACGGGTGTTGCCTTTCTGGGTCGCGCGGCGCCCCCACCACAACGCCAACACGGCCACGGCGCCGGGCAGCGCATAGACGAAGCCGGCCGCCATCTCGCTGTTCCAGTGCGCCACCTGCTGCCAATAGACGGCAAAGAACGGCCGGGTCACGTAACCCACGAAATAGAACAGCAGCATCACCAGGCACAGGCGGTAGATCGCCGGCAGGCTGCGCGACTCGTTCTTCACCGGCGCCTCGTCGCTTGCCGGCTGCTCGCCTGGTGCCGGCAGGTAGCCACGCACCAGGTGCATGCAGATGGCCATCTGGATGAAGTCGCCAGCAGCCATTACCAAGAACACGTCGCCAATGTTCATGATCTGTAGAATCAGGCCGCCCAGCGCGGCACCGAGAATGGCGCCGAAGTGCACCACCACCGACAACGTGCCGATGGTCTGGGTGTGGTTGTCCTGCTGCTGCAGGCTCATCACGTAGGGATACATCAGCAGGTAGCTGCCCTTGAACACCACCATCAGCAGCGACACCACCCAGAACAGCGGCAGCGAGTCGATGAAATAGCAGGCCGCGGTCAGGCTGCCGGCCATCAGCTGCGCGCTGATCAGAATGCGCACCGGGTGCACGCGCTTGGCCAGGCGCGCCCAGAGCGGGAACACCGACATGACTACCAGGCTGACCACCGCCAGATAGAGGCCGACATGCTGCTCCGGCGGGTTATCGAAACGCTCGGCGAAATACTGCGGGTAAAAAGGAATGATCAGGTTATCGGTGATCACCGCCAGGGCGGTCATCATGATCAGGCAGGTACGCAGCGTCATTGGAGGCATTCGGGCAAGGCGGCAGGGGCGCGCATGATGCCACTTCCAGACCAGCTAATGCCAATACAGACGAGAATCAGAAAGGCTAGCAACTGGCATGGCGTGCAGCGACTTCAGGCCTGTTAGTGATAAGCTCGCGCACCATGAAAACGCCAAACTCCCGCCCCGTAGTGCTCTGCATGTCCGGTCACGACCCCAGTGGTGGTGCCGGCCTGCAGGCTGATATCGAAGCCCTGCTGGCTCAAGGCTGCCACGCCGCCCCGACGGTGACCGCCCTGACCGTGCAGGATACCGTCAACGTCTCCGACTTCCGTGTGCTCGACCGCGACTGGGTACTGGCCCAGGCCCGCGCAGTGATCGCCGACATGCCGGTGGCCGCCGTCAAGCTGGGCATGCTCGGCTCGGTAGAGATGGTAGAGAATGTGCTCGAAGTGATGAGCCAGCTGCCTGGCATACCGCTGGTCTGCGACCCGGTGCTGCGCGCCGGCGGCGGCGGCTCGCTGGGCAAGGATGACGTCGGCTATGCCATGCGCGAACGCCTGTTCGCCGTGTCCACCATCGCCACGCCGAACCTACCGGAAGCGCGCATCCTCGCCGAACTGCCGGAAGGCAGCGCCGACGAGTGCGCCGAGAAACTGCTGCCCTTCATCAAGAACCTGCTGATCACCGGCGGCCACGGCGACGAAGCCGAAGTGCACAACCGCCTGTACAGCCGCAATGGAAGTCGCCACACCTTTACCTGCGCACGCCTGCCCGGCAGCTACCACGGCTCCGGCTGCACCCTGGCCAGCACCTTGGCCGGTCGCCTGGCGCTGGGTGAAGAACTGGTCAGCGCGGTGAAAAGCGCCCTGGACTACACCTGGCGTACCCTGCGCGACGCCGAACAACCCGGCCACGGCCAGTACGTGCCACGCCGTCTGCCGCTGGATTACGGCCAATGAGTCTGCGCGGCCTCTACGCCATCACCGATACCCCTCTGCTGGCGGGTGGCAAGCTGTTGCCCTACGCCGAAGCGGCGCTGGCTGGCGGTGCGCGCCTGCTGCAGTACCGCGACAAATCAGGCGATGCCATACGCCGTTTCGATGAAGCGCAGGCACTGGCCGAGCTCTGCCAAAGCCACGGCGCTACGTTGATCATCAACGACGACCTGGAACTGGCTGCGCGCCTGGGCGTCGGCCTACACCTGGGTCAGACCGATGGCTCGCTGGCCAACGCCCGCGCCCGTCTCGGTACGGATGCCGTAATTGGCGGTACCTGCCATGCCCAGCTGGAGCTGGCCGAGCGCGCCGTAGCCGAGGGCGCCAGCTATATCGCCTTTGGCCGTTTCTTCAATTCCAACACCAAACCCGGCGCTCCGGCTGCCACCGTGGAGCTGCTGGATCAGGCGCGCACGCGCTTTGCCCAGCCCATCGTCGCCATCGGCGGCGTGACCCTGGAAACCGCACCCAGCCTGATCGCCCGCGGCGCCAGCATGGTCGCCGTGATCCACGCCCTGTTCGCTGCCGACTCCGCCCACGAGGTGGAAGACCGCGCCCGCGCCTTCGCCGCGCTGTTCGACTGACTCGCTTCCAGAGAGACCTGCCATGTCCCGTTCCGAAATTCTCTTCGCCAACGCCCAGAAACACATCCCCGGCGGCGGCAACTCGCCGGTGCGCGCCTTCCGCAGCGTCGGCGGCACCCCGCTGTTCTTCAAGCATGCCGAAGGCGCTTACGTGGTGGACGAAGACGACAAGCGCTACGTCGACTATGTCGGTTCCTGGGGCCCGATGATCCTCGGCCACAGCCACCCGGACGTGCTCGACTCGGTGCGTCGCCAGCTGGAACACGGCCTGTCCTACGGCGCGCCGACCGCCCTGGAAACCGAAATGGCCGAGCTGGTGTGCGGCCTGGTGCCGTCGATGGAGATGGTGCGCATGGTCAGCTCCGGCACCGAGGCGACCATGAGTGCCATCCGCCTGGCCCGTGGCTACACCGGCCGCGACAGCATCATCAAGTTCGAAGGCTGCTACCACGGCCACTCCGACAGCCTGCTGGTCAAGGCCGGCTCCGGCGCCCTGACCCAGGGCGTGCCGAACTCCGCAGGCGTGCCGGCGGCCTTCGCCAAGCACACCCTGACCCTGCCGTTCAACGACATCGATGCCGTGGCCGAGTGCCTGGCGCAAGTTGGCCAGGAAGTGGCGTGCATCATCGTCGAGCCAGTGGCCGGCAACATGAACTGCGTGCCGCCGGCCCCAGGTTTTCTCGAAGGCCTGCGCGAGCAGTGCGACAAGCATGGCGTGGTGCTGATATTCGACGAAGTGATGACCGGTTTCCGCGTCGCCCTCGGCGGTGCGCAAGCGCACTACGGCGTGAACCCGGACCTGACCACCTTCGGCAAGATCATCGGCGGCGGCATGCCGGTGGGCTGCTTCGGCGGCAAGCGCGCGATCATGGAATGCATCGCCCCGCTCGGCCCGGTCTACCAGGCTGGCACCCTGTCGGGTAACCCGCTGGCGATGGCTGCCGGCCTGACCCCCCTCAAGCTGATCAGCCGTCCGGGCTTCCATAGCGAGCTGACCGACTACACCTCGCGCATGCTCGCCGGCCTGCAGGAACGCGCCGATGCTGCCGGCATCCCCTTCGTCACCACCCAGGCGGGCGCCATGTTCGGTCTGTACTTCAGTGGCGCGGACGACATCGTCACCTTCGCCGACGTGATGGCCAGCGACAGCGCACGCTTCAACCGCTTCTTCCACCTGATGCTGGATGGCGGCGTGTACCTGGCGCCGAGCGCCTTCGAAGCGGGCTTCACCTCCATCGCCCATGGCGACAAGGAGCTGGACATCACCTTCGCTGCCGCAGAACGCGCCTTCGCCGAGCTGAAAAAAGCTTGATGCAGTACAGCACTGCCTTCAGCGATGCGTTGCTGGCACTGGCCTGCGCTGCCTGTGTCTGGCTGATCGGCCGGGCACGCGGGCGCTACGGCGAAGGTGACCAGCCGGCGCTATTCTGCGCCCTGCTCGGTTTTCTGCTGCCGGCTGCAGCTGCCAGCGTCGGCGTGATTCGCTACGGCTTCGACCCAACCTGGCAGCCCGCACACCTGTGGCTCTCGCAGGCCAGCAGCTTTCTCGGCCTGCCCCTGCTCGGTGCCGCTGCATTGGCGCTAGGTCGCGGCTGGGCCTGGAGCCGACCGAACTGGGGGCGCATCCTGCTCGGGCTTTGCGCCTTCTTCGAGCTGTTCCGCCAACTTGGTTATATGGAGGACTACCGCTTGGCGCTGAATCTGGCCACGCTGGTGCTGATCCTCTATGCCGGCGCAGTCCAATGGCCACGCCGCGCACCGGCAATCAGCGCAGCTGTGGTCGTGGGCCTGTTCCTGCTGGCCGGCGTGGCGGTCGGTACCGACGGCGTGATCGGGCCGCTACGCCGCATTGACCTGTTCCACGTGCTGCTGACGCCGGCGTACCCGCTGCTGGCCTGGCTACTGCTGAGCCTGCCGGGAAGTGCGAAGAAACAGGCTTTGTAACAACCGCCCGGTTTATTCCATAATGCGACGGTCGGCACGTTTTGCGCCGACCGGGCACGTCACCCGCCCTGAATTGCCGAGGTCCCGTTATCCAGATGAACCGCACCGGCCGCACCCTGTCCCTGGGCTGCCTGTTGCTTTTCCTCCCGCTGTTTGCGTTTGCAGGCGGCAATTCCCTGCTGATCCCCGCTAGCGGCAGCTGTGCCCTGAACGCCTCCCCCGAAGAGATGCCCGACGCCCTGGCCAGCTGCCAGGAGATGGCGCGCGCCGGCAACATGCAGGCGGCCTATGAGCTGGGTGAGTACTACTACGACGGCAAACGCACACCACGTGATCTCAAGCAGGCCCTGACCTGGTTCGAACGCGCCTCGCTGCAAGGCCACGCCGAAGCACAGTTGCGCCTGGGCACCATGTTCTTCCGTGGCGAAGGCGTACCGGCCAACAACGTGCAGGCCTATATCGTGTTGAAGATGGCATCGGTCAACGGCTCGGACGAAGCCATGGACAGCGCCGACCTGGTGTCGGCACAGATGCGTCGCGATGAACTGGAAATCGCCAGCCAGGTACTGGGGCAGATATTCCGTAGCTATCTGCTGGAACTGCAGACCGCCGAAGGCCGCTCGCCCTTCTCGCCGCTGCCTTAAAAACACTGGTGCGCGCGGCGCACCCTACGACTCTGAGCTTATTTATCCGGCATCGGCATGGGGAATGGCATGACGTTGCCGCCGCCCTTGGCTTCGCTGATCTTCGCCGTTCCCAGACGCTCTACCTCGTCGATGCGGATGATCGCGTGCATCGGTACGAAGCTGCGTACCACCCCCTCGAACTGCGCCTTGAGCTTCTCCTCGCTGGGGTCGACCACCAGCTGGCTGCGCTCGCCGAAGACGAACTCCTCCACTTCCAGAAAGCCCCACAGATCGCTCTGATAGATCTGCTTGGCGTACATCTCGTACACCTGGCCCTGGTTGAGAAAAATCACCTTGTAGATGGGATCGCGCTTGCTCATGAAGACTCGAAGTCAGGAAAAACGGGGCGCGCAGAATATCACAGCGCCGCATGCGTAGCCCGGATGCAATCCGGGCTACAGGAACTGAGCGGTGGCATCGCTCTTGGCACACGCCTATAATGCGCGGTCATTTTTTAACCACCTCAGACAGTGCCATGACCAAGAAGCTCTATATCGAAACCCACGGTTGCCAGATGAACGAGTACGACAGCTCGCGCATGGTCGACCTGCTGGGCGAGCATCAGGCCCTGGAGGTCACGGAAAAACCCGAAGAAGCCGACGTGATCCTGCTAAATACCTGCTCGATCCGTGAGAAGGCGCAGGACAAGGTGTTCTCCCAGCTCGGCCGTTGGCGCGAGCTGAAGCAGGCCAACCCGGATCTGGTGATCGGTGTCGGCGGCTGCGTGGCCAGCCAGGAAGGTGCGGCGATCCGCGACCGCGCGCCCTATGTCGACGTGGTATTCGGCCCGCAGACCCTGCACCGCCTGCCGGAAATGATCGATGCCGCGCGCGTGACCAAGACCGCCCAGGTGGACATCAGCTTCCCCGAGATCGAGAAATTCGACCGCCTGCCCGAGCCACGCGTCGACGGCCCCAGCGCCTTCGTCTCGGTGATGGAAGGCTGCAGCAAGTACTGCACCTTCTGCGTGGTGCCCTACACCCGTGGCGAGGAAGTCAGCCGCCCGCTGGTCGACGTGTTGATGGAAATCACCTCCCTGACCGAGAAGGGCGTGAAGGAAATCACCCTGCTCGGGCAGAACGTCAACGGCTATCGCGGGGAAGCCCCGGACGGCCATATCGCCGACTTCGCCGAACTGCTGCATGCCGTGGCAGCCCTCGATGGCGTCGAGCGCATCCGCTATACCACCAGCCACCCGCTGGAGTTCTCCGACGCGATCATCCAGGCCCACGCCGAGATTCCGCAGCTGGTCAAATACCTGCACCTGCCGGTGCAGTCCGGCTCCGACCGCATCCTCGCGGCGATGAAGCGTAACCACACCGCGCTGGAATACAAGTCGCGCATCCGCAAACTGCGTGCGGCGGTACCGGACATCCTGATCAGCTCGGACTTCATCGTCGGCTTCCCCGGCGAGACCGAGAAGGATTTCGAGCAGACCATGAAGTTGATCGAAGACGTCGGCTTCGACTTCTCCTTCTCCTTCATCTACAGCTCGCGCCCCGGCACCCCGGCCGCCGACCTGGTCGACGACACCCCGGATGAGGTGAAGAAACAGCGCCTGGCCCTGCTGCAGCATCGCATCAACCAGAACGGCTTCGAGAACAGCCGGCGCATGGTCGGCACGGTGCAGCGCATCCTGGTCAGCGACTACTCGAAGAAGGACCCGGGCATGCTCCAGGGCCGCACCGAGCAGAACCGCATCGTCAACTTCCGCTGCGATAACCCGCGCCTGATCGGCCAGTTCGTCGACGTGCACATCGACGACGCCCTGCCGCACTCGCTGCGCGGCACCCTGCTGGATGCCGAGACCCTCCACTAACGTAGCGGTCGTCCACACTTTGCGTTGTGGGCGACCAGCGTTATGCTGCCTTTTCATACCCAGACAAGTGACGATCACTCCATCACCTTGAACGCCTCTCTAGAACCTCATCGTTTCACCCTCGAACCCTTCGAGGCCCGCCGTTTCGCCAACCTCTGCGGCCAGTTCGACGAGCACCTGCGCCTGATCGAAGAGCGCCTAGGCCTGGAAATCCGCAACCGTGGCAACCAGTTCGAAATGCTTGGCAGCGCCGACAAGACCCAGGCCGCCGAGCAACTGCTGCGCAAGCTGTACCGCGAAACCAAAGCCACCGAGCTGTCGCCCGACCTGGTGCACCTGTATCTGCAGGAGTCCGGCGTCGAGGAGCTGGTCAACCCCAGCAACCTGCCGCAGGTGACGTTGCGCACCAAAAAGGGCGTGATCAAGCCGCGCGGCGCCAACCAGCAGCGCTACGTCAAGGCGATCCTCGACAACGACATCAACTTCGGCATCGGCCCGGCCGGTACTGGCAAGACCTACCTGGCCGTGGCCTGCGCGGTGGACGCGCTGGAGCGCGAGCAAGTGCGGCGCATCCTGCTGGTGCGCCCGGCGGTCGAGGCCGGCGAGAAGCTCGGTTTCCTGCCTGGCGACCTGGCACAGAAGATCGATCCTTACCTGCGCCCCCTGTACGACGCGCTATACGAGATGCTCGGCTTCGAATACGTGGCCAAGCTGATCGAGAAGCAGGTGATCGAGATCGCGCCGCTGGCCTACATGCGCGGCCGCACGCTTAACAACAGCTTCATCATTCTCGACGAAAGTCAGAACACCACCGTCGAGCAGATGAAGATGTTCCTCACCCGTATCGGTTTCGGCTCCACCGCTGTGATCACCGGCGACATCACCCAGGTCGACCTGCCGCGCGGCACCAAGAGCGGTCTGGCCCACGTCATCGAGGTACTGCGTGACGTACCCGGCATCAGCTTCACCCACTTCAAGCCCAAAGACGTGGTGCGCCACCCGTTGGTGCAGCGCATCGTCGAAGCCTACGAGCGCCACGACGCACGCCTGAACGGCAAGGGCGACGGCCACGATGCTTGAACTGGACCTGCAACTGGCCACTGACGGCCAGCACCCGGACGAGGCGCAACTGCGCCAGTGGTGCGAGCTGGCCCTGCGCCAACGCACGGCCGATTCGGAGCTGACCATCCGCCTGGTCGACGAGGCCGAAGGTCGCGAGCTGAACCACACCTGGCGACACAAGGACTACGCCACCAACGTCCTGTCCTTCCCTGCCGAGATTCCCGATGGGATTCTCGACATCCCGCTGCTGGGCGACCTGGTGATTTGCGTGCCGGTGGTCGAGCGCGAGGCGGCTGAGCAAGGCAAGGCGCTGGAGGCGCACTGGGCGCATCTGGTAATCCACGGCTGCCTGCACCTGCTGGGCTATGACCACATCGAGGAAGACGAAGCCCTCGAGATGGAAGATCTGGAACGACAATTGCTCGCCGAATTGGGTCATCCCGACCCGTATGCCGGTGACGAATCTCCTAATGAAAAGGACCCCGAGTAAAACGCCATGAGCGAAGACCGATCGAGCAACGAGCAGAAGTCCTGGTTCAACAAGCTGACCCAGGCTTTTGCTCATGAGCCGAGAAACCGCCAGGAACTGCTGGAAGTCCTGCGCGAAGCCCACCAGAACAAGCTGCTCGACAGCGAAGCACTGGCCATCGTCGAAGGCGCCATTCAGGTCGCCGACCTGCAGGTACGCGACATCATGGTGCCGCGCTCGCAAGTGATCAGCATCAAGGCCAGCCAGACGCCCCGCGAGTTCCTGCCCGCCATCATCGATGCCGCGCACTCGCGCTATCCGGTGGTCGGCGAGAGCCTCGACGACGTGATCGGCATCCTCCTGGCCAAGGATCTGCTGCCGCTGATCCTGCAGGGCGAACAGCCCAACTTCAACATCAAGGACCTGCTGCGCCCGGCCACCTTCGTGCCCGAGTCCAAGCGCCTGAACGTGCTGCTGCGTGAGTTCCGCGCCAACCACAATCACATGGCCGTGGTCATCGATGAATACGGCGGCGTCGCCGGCCTGGTGACCATCGAGGACGTGCTCGAGCAGATCGTCGGCGACATCGAGGATGAGCACGATGTCGAGGAAGACGGCTACATCAAGCCGCTGCCATCCGGCGACTACCTGATCAAGGCGCTGACGCCCATCGACAGTTTCAACGAAACCTTCGACAGCGAGTTCTCCGACGACGAGTACGACACCGTCGGTGGTCTGGTGATGAGCGCCTTTGGCCACCTGCCCAAGCGCAATGAAGTCACCGAGATCGGCGAATTCCGCTTCCGCGTGCTCAATGCTGACAGCCGCCGCATCCACCTGCTGCGCCTGACGCCGGTTAGCCGCTGAGTCTCAGCCGCCCTTGCCCAGCGAGGGCGGCCGCTTCCCCCTGCGCCATTTCCGCTCTACCCTTGCGCCACCCTGATTCCAAGGATCTAACCATGCTGCAATGGATCACTCGTCCAGGCTGGCCCGGCCACCTGCTTGCCTGCGGCGCAGGCGCCCTGACCACCCTGGCGCTCGCCCCGTTCGATCTCTGGCCATTGGCCGTGCTGTCCATTGCCCTGTTCTATTTCGGCCTACGCCATCTGCGCCCCGGCCAGGCAGCGCTGCGCGGCTGGAGCTACGGCTTCGGCCTGTTCGCCGCTGGCACCAGTTGGGTGTATGTCAGCATCCATGACTATGGCGCGGCATCACCGGCACTGGCCGGCTTTCTCACCCTGGGTTTCGTAGCCGGCCTGGGCCTGCTCTTCTCCCTGACGGCCGCCCTCTGGGCGCGCTGGATACGCCGCAACGAAGCGCCACTGGCCGACGCCCTGGCATTCGCCGCGCTATGGGTCGCCCAGGAAGTGTTTCGCAGCTGGTTCCTCACCGGCTTCCCCTGGCTCTACGCCGGCTACAGCCAGCTCGAAGGACCGCTGGCCGGCCTGGTGCCAATTGGCGGAGTCTGGCTGTCGTCCTTCGTCATCGCCCTGTCGGCCGCGCTGATCATCAACCTGGAGCAACTGCGCAAGCACAAACCGCGCTACCTCTGCGCCCTGCTCCTGCTGCTGAGCCCCTGGCTCGCAGGCCTGGCACTGAAGGACCACAATTGGACACGCGCCGCCGGCAACAGCCTCACCGTCGCCGCCGTGCAGGGCAACGTCGAGCAGAACCTGAAATGGGACCCGGCCCAGCTCAACGCGCAGCTCGCGCTATACCGCGATCTCAGCTTCAGCGCCAAGCAGGTCGACATACTGGTCTGGCCGGAAACGGCGATCCCGGTACTCAAGGACATGGCGCAAGGCTATATCGGCGTGATGGATCGCTTCGCCCGTGACCGCAACAGTGCGCTGATCACCGGCGTACCGGTACGGCAGTCCAACGAGCGCGGGGAGATTCGCTATTACAATGCGATCACCAGTTTTGGCGAAGGCCAGGGCACCTACCTCAAGCAGAAGCTGGTGCCGTTCGGTGAATACGTGCCCCTGCAGGACCTGCTGCGCGGCTTGATCGCTTTCTTCGACCTGCCGATGTCCGACTTCGCCCGCGGCCCGAATGACCAATCACCGCTGCTGGCCAAGGGACATCGCATCGCGCCGTTCATCTGCTACGAAGTGGTCTACCCGGAGTTCGCGGCGGCACTTGCGGCGGACAGCGACATCCTGCTGACGGTGAGCAACGATGCCTGGTTCGGCACCTCCATCGGCCCCCTACAGCACCTGCAGATGGCGCAGATGCGTGCACTGGAGGCCGGGCGCTGGATGATCCGCGCGACCAACAACGGCATGACGGTGATCATCGACCCACAAGGGCGCATCCAGTTCGGCTTGCCGCAGTTCGAACGCGGCGTGCTCTACGGCGAAGTGGTGCCCATGCAGGGGCTCACGCCCTACCTGCAATGGCGCATCTGGCCGCTGGCGATTCTCTGCGCCCTGCTGCTGGGCTGGGCGCTGCTGGCCAGCCGCATGGCCAAGACGCTGTAGGGCGGTCTCGCGAGCGAAGCGAGCAGCCCGCCAGCCCTCGGAGGGTAGAACCCGCAGGCGTACTGCCTGTGGCGAGTAAGCCCTACTGCTTACCGTAGACAATGGGATACGCCAACAACCCAATGGCCTCGTTGAGCAGCTGACTGCTCTGCCAGATAGCCCTCGACTCCGGTAGCCAGCCCCCCAGCGGGCGCTCGTAACCCGCGCTGAGATAGCCCATCGGCGCGGTGATCACCTCGAAGCCGGCCTGCTCGAAACTCCAGCGTGCACGCTGCATATGCCAGGCCTGGGTGACCAGCACCACGCGCCGCACTCCCTGGGGCTGCAACAATTCAGCGCTACGCACGGCATTCTCCCAGGTGGTGCGGCTTTGCTCCTCCAGCCAGCGAATCTCCAGCCCGTAGTCGAGGCGCATGGCATCGGCCATCAACGCCGCCTCACTGGGCGGCTGGCCGTAGTGCAGGCCGCCAGTGGCAGCAAGTGGCAGGCCGGAGGCGCGTGCCAGGCGCGCGGCGTAGCGCAGGCGCTCCAACGCCATCAGCCCAGGCTGATCGGTACGCCCCCAGCCCGGATCATTCTGCTCGCGCCCGGCACCGAGAATCACGATGGCGTCGGCACGCTGCGCCAGCGTCGCCCACTGCGCCTGCTCCAGCACCGGCTCACGCTCCAACCAGGCAGCACTCCACTGCGTCACCGCAGGCAGGCTCATCAACCACAGCCCACCGAAACCCACGGCAAAGCAGGCAAACGCGAGCCGGGGAAAGCGGCGACGCAGCCACCAGCCCAGCGCGATCAGCAGGAGAAGAACGCCTGGCGGCATCAACAGTTGTTTAAGGATGAAGCGAATCGGCATCAGGCACCTCCGGGGCGCCCAAGCCTAGCAGGTTGGTTTTCAACTAGCCGCTAACGCGGATTGCCGCTGCGAAACAGCCTGGAGCCACAGGCCTGGCAAGCTCGTGCATCCTGCCCTCGATGCCAGCTGACGGGCGCACCGCAGAGTGCGCAACAAAGCGCCTGACGCCGCTTCATCACGGATTTGACCCTGCCCATCGGCTTGCCGCCAACGGACTTGGCACCGCGCAGTGGCTGACGCTGTATCAGCGCCAACTCTTCAGCCGCCGCGTGCCAGCCGCGCAGCCAGTGCAGGTCACGATTGAGGTAGGCGCGGATCAGCTCCAGCTCCGCCGGGCTCAGCCCATCAAGCTCCAGCTCACGCAGCGGCTCGGCATGCAGGCGACTCGCGGTATCGGCCTCTTCCAGCGCCAGGGCAAGCCTTTGCAGCAGTCGCTCGTAAAGGCCACCCCCTCGTTCCGCCTGCCGTGCATCCACCATCTAACCACCTCGCGAGCCCCGACAACCGCGGCCTTGAGTAAAGCTTAGCGAAGGCCCTGCGTGCAGCCTGGCGCCGCGACCAACGGCGGGCTCGGCATAATCTGGGTTTCCCTCGATAGACGGCGCTCATGTATGCTACGACGTTTCCCGCAAGCCCCATTCCTTCAGCGCCAGAGCCATGCACGAACAGTACTCGCCCCGTGAAATAGAAGCCGCCGCGCAGTCCCACTGGGACGCGCAACAATCCTTCGTCGTCAGCGAACAACCCGGCAAGGACACCTTCTACTGCCTGTCGATGTTCCCCTACCCCAGCGGCAAGCTACACATGGGGCACGTGCGCAACTACACCATCGGTGACGTGATCGCCCGCTACCAGCGCATGCAGGGCAAGAACGTGCTGCAGCCGATGGGCTGGGACGCCTTCGGCATGCCGGCGGAAAACGCCGCGATGAAGAATCAGGTGGCGCCGGCCAAATGGACGTACGAGAACATCGCCTACATGAAGTCCCAGCTGAAATCGCTGGGCCTGGCCATCGACTGGACGCGCGAAGTCACCACCTGCAAGCCGGACTACTACCGCTGGGAGCAGTGGCTGTTCACCCGCCTGTTCGAGAAGGGCGTGATCTACCGCAAGAACGGCACCGTCAACTGGGACCCGGTGGACCAGACCGTACTGGCCAACGAGCAAGTCATCGACGGCCGTGGCTGGCGTTCGGGCGCGCTGATCGAGAAGCGCGAAATCCCGATGTACTACTTCAAGATCACCGCTTATGCCGAAGAGCTGCTGAGCAGCCTGGATGAACTGGATGGCTGGCCCGAGCAGGTCAAGACCATGCAGCGCAACTGGATCGGCAAGAGCTTTGGTGCCGACATCGTGTTCGACTACGACGTCGCCAGCATCGGCATCGACGGCCAACTGAAGGTCTACTCGACCCGCCCCGACACCCTGATGGGCGCCACTTATGTCGCCGTGGCCGCCGAGCATCCGCTGGCCCAGCGCGCCGCCGAGGGCAACCCGGCCATCTCCGCCTTCATCGCCGAATGCAAGGCCGGCTCCGTGGCCGAGGCCGACATGGCCACCATGGAGAAAAAGGGCCTGGCCACCGGCCAGTTCGTCATTCATCCGCTGACCGGCGACAAGCTGCCGGTATTCGTCGCCAACTACGTGCTGTGGGGCTACGGCGAAGGCGCAGTCATGGCCGTGCCAGCGCATGACGAGCGCGACTTCGAATTCGCCAACAAGTACGACCTGCCGATCACGCAGGTCTACGCCGGTGAAGGCAAGGACTACGACGCCAGCACCTGGCAGGACTGGTACGGCGACAAGGCCGGCCTGACCACCATCAACTCCGGCAAGTACGACGGCCTGGACTTCAGCGCCGCCTTCGACGCCATCGTCGGCGACCTGGAAGCCAGCGAGCACGGCGCGCGCAAGACCCAGTTCCGCCTGCGCGACTGGGGCATCAGCCGCCAGCGCTACTGGGGCTGCCCGATCCCGATCATCCACTGCGACACCTGCGGCGACGTGCCGGTGCCGGAAGACCAGTTGCCGGTAGTGCTGCCCGAAGACGTGGTGCCGGACGGTGCAGGCTCGCCGCTGGCCAAGATGCCCGAGTTCTACGAGTGCAGCTGCCCGAAATGCGGCGCCCCGGCCAAGCGCGAAACCGACACCATGGACACCTTCGTCGAGTCGTCCTGGTACTACGCGCGCTACGCCTCGCCGCAATACACCGGCGGCATGGTCGACCCGGCTGCAGCCAACCACTGGCTGCCGGTAGATCAGTACATCGGCGGCATCGAGCACGCCATCCTGCACCTGCTCTACGCGCGCTTCTTCCACAAGCTGATGCGCGACGAAGGCCTGGTGTCGTCCAATGAGCCTTTCAAGAACCTGCTGACCCAGGGCATGGTGGTCGCCGAGACCTACTATCGCACCCTGGAAAACGGCGGCAAGGACTGGTTCAACCCGGCCGACGTCGAGGTCGAGCGTGATGCCAAGGCCAAGGTCATCGGCGCCAAGCTCAAGAGCGACGGCCTGCCGGTGGAAATCGGCGGCACCGAGAAGATGTCCAAGTCGAAGAACAACGGTGTCGACCCGCAGGACATGATCGACGCTTACGGCGCCGACACCTGCCGCCTGTTCATGATGTTCGCCTCGCCGCCCGACATGAGCTGCGAGTGGTCGGATGCAGGTGTCGAGGGCGCCAACCGCTTCCTGCGTCGCGTCTGGCGTCTGGCTCAGAGTCACATCAGCGCCGGCCTGCCGGACAAGCTGGACGTGAACACTCTCACCGACGAGCAGAAGGCCGTGCGCCGCGCAATTCACCTGGCGATCAAGCAGGCCAGCAACGATATCGGCCAGCACCACAAGTTCAACACCGCCATCGCCCAGGTGATGACCCTGATGAACGTGCTGGAAAAGGCCGCCACTGCGACCGAACAGGATCGCGCACTGCTGCAGGAAGGCCTGGAAATCGTCACCCTGCTGCTCGCGCCGATCACCCCGCACATCAGCCATGAGCTGTGGCAGCACCTGGGTCATACCGATGCGGTGATCGATACGCAGTGGCCACAGGTCGACGAGTCGGCCCTGGTGCAAGACAGCCTGACCCTGGTGGTACAGGTCAACGGCAAATTGCGTGGCGAGATCATCGTGGCAGCCAGCGCCAGCCGTGAAGACGTCGAGGCCGCCGCCCGTGCCAACGAAAACGTGCTGCGCTTCACCGAAGGCCTGAGCATTCGCAAGGTCATCGTGGTGCCAGGCAAGCTGGTCAACATAGTCGCCAACTGATTAAGCTCGGCGCCACACATGTGTGGCGCCGTGATCCGCCAAGGGGATATGAGAATGATGAAACGGAATCTGCTGATCATCGGCCTGACTGGCCTGCTCAGCGCGTGCGGCTTCCAGCTGCGTGGCACCGGCGACATGCAGTTCGCCCTCAAGGAACTCGACGTCAGCGCGCGCGACGCCTACGGCGACACCGTGCAGCAAGTGCGTGAAGTGCTGGAGAACAACGATGTTCGCGTCTACCCCGGTGCGCCCTACAAGCTGGTGATCGCCCGCGAGACCGAGAATCGTCGCAGTGCCAGCTACAGCAGCGGTGCGCGTACCGCCGAGTACGAGCTGACCATGGGCCTGGAATACGAGATCCGCGGCGCACAGAACCTGCTGCTGACCGGCAACAAGGTGGAAGTACAGAACTACTACCAGCAGGACGACAACAACCTCGCTGGCTCCGACCAGGAAGCTGCTCAGCTGCGCAGCGAGCTGCGCCGTGAAATGATCCAGCAACTGATGTTCAGCCTGCAACAGATCAGCCCAGAGCGACTGGATCAACTGCAGCAGACCGCCGAAGCCCGTGCCAAGGCCGAAGCCGAAGCCGAAGCACTGGAAGCTGAGCGCCGGGCGCGCGCGAGCCAGGTCGCCCCGCAGCAGTCGCCAATCGAACTGCCGTCCCGCTAAAGGCTCAAGGGCCGCACCTGCGGCCCGACGCCCCGCCTGCCTGATGACATCGACTCGATGAAGCTTGCCCCCGCGCAACTCGGCAAACACCTGCAAGGTGCGCTCGCACCTGTCTATGCAATCAGCGGCGACGAGCCACTGCTGTGCCAGGAAACCGCTGACGCCATCCGTAATGCCTGTCGCCAGCAGGGGTTCGGCGAACGCCAAGTGTTCAATGCCGAAGCCAACTTCGACTGGGGCAACCTGCTGCAGGCGGGTGCCAGCCTCTCGCTGTTCGCCGAAAAGCGCCTGCTGGAACTGCGCCTACCGTCCGGCAAACCAGGCGACAAGGGCACCGCCGCCCTGCTCGAGTACCTGGCCCGCCCGCCCGAGGACACCGTCCTGCTGCTGAGCCTGCCCAAGCTCGATGGCAGCACGCAAAAATCCAAATGGGCCAAAGCGCTGATCGACGGTCAGGCGAGCCAATTCATCCAGATCTGGCCGGTGGATGCCAATCAGCTGCCGCAGTGGATTCGCCAACGCCTCGCGCAGGCCGGTCTGAGTGCCAGCGCCGATGCGGTGGACATGATCGCCGCGCGGGTGGAAGGCAACCTGCTGGCCGCCGCTCAGGAAGTGGAAAAGCTCAAGCTGCTCGCCGACGGCAACCAAGTCGATGCCGAAACAGTCCAGGCCGCCGTGGCCGACAGTGCGCGTTTTGACGTCTTCGGCCTGATCGACTGCGCCCTCGGTGGCGATGCCGCACACGCCTTGCGCGTCCTCGAAGGGCTGCGTGGCGAAGGTGTGGAAACCCCGGTGATTCTCTGGGCGCTGGCACGCGAGATTCGTCTACTGGCCGGCATCGCCCACCAGCAGAGCCAGGGTATTCCCTTGGATAAAGCCTTCTCCAGCGCCCGCCCGCCAGTCTGGGATAAACGTCGCCCCCTGGTTTCCAAAGCCTTGCAGCGTCACAGCAGCAAACGCTGGGGCCAGTTGCTGCAGCAGGCGCAGTTGATCGACGCACAGATCAAGGGCCAGGCGCCCGGTGATCCGTGGAGCGAGCTGGCCATGCTAACTCTGCAACTGTCCGGACAACGGCTGCGTCTCGCCCCGTAGTGCAGGCTCCCCAAATCTGGACATTTTCTGTACAGCGGCGCATAGTTCTTCGCTGCCTGCATTGGCGCAGGCCAGTCTGCATGAGGAAACGCCATGAGCAAGAAAGCCGGCAAACGGCCGAACAAGGCCAAGTCCATCGTCGCCCAGCCACTGTTTCGCTCCCGCCAGGAACGACCACAGAAAGGTAAAGGCAGCTACCGCCGCGAAGCCTCCCACAATTGGGAGGCTTCTTGCTTTATGGGCCTCTTCGCTTCGCTGATAGCCCAGAATCCCCGTCGAGCGTGCTAAGGTAACCGCCTGCTTAAACGCCTTGAGATAGACATGCCACACCAGCTTCCACGTCGCGCCCTGGCTCTGCTTCCTCTCCTGCTGCTGGCGGCCTGCGCCCAGGCCCCAGCGGAAAATCTGCCTACCACCACTGCCCCCCCGGCAGCGGTCCAGACTACAGCCGAAACGCCCTTGCCCAGTTTTGCCGACTGGCGCCAGACGATGCGTAGCGAAGCGATTGCCGCCGGCATCGACGCAGCGCTGTTCGATCGCGTATTCGCCGGCGTCACCCCCGACCCTGCGGTGCTCAAGGCAGACAGCAGTCAGCCCGAGTTCACTCGCCCGGTGTGGGAGTACCTGGACGGTGCTGTCTCTTCCAGCCGCATCGGCCGCGGCCGGGTACTGCTAGCGCAACACAGCCTGGTGCTGCAACGCATCGAGCAGCAGTACGGCGTCGAAGCTCCGATCCTGGTAGCCATCTGGGGCCTGGAGAGCAACTTCGGCAACAACATCGGCAGCAATAGCGTCATTCGCTCCCTCGCCACCCTGGCCTATGACGGTCGCCGCCAGGGCTTCTGGCGTGCTCAATTGCTGGCCGCCCTGCAAATCCTGCAGAACGGCGATGTGTCCAGCGAGCGCATGATCGGCTCCTGGGCCGGTGCCATGGGGCAGACCCAGTTCATGCCGACGACCTACAACCAGCATGCCGTCGACTTCGACGGCGACGGCAAGCGCGACCTGTGGGGTTCCTCGACCGACGCGCTGGCATCCGCCGCACATTATCTACAAGCCTCTGGCTGGCAGCGTGGTCAACCTTGGGGCTTCGAGGTGAATCTACCGAACGGCTTCGACTACGCCCTGGCCGATCCCGATCAGCGCCGCACGCTGGCCGAATGGGCGGAGCTTGGCGTCCGCCCGCTGGCACCGACCGGCGCAGCAGCCAGTGCCCGCGCCAGCCTGCAATTGCCTGCCGGCCACAAAGGCCCGGCTTTCCTGTTGCTGGATAACTTCCGCAGCATCCTCAAGTACAACAACTCCACCTCCTACGCGCTGGCCATCGGCCTGCTCGCCGACAACCTGCTGCGTCCAAGCGAAGTCAAAGGACAGTGGCCGCGCGGCGAGCGCCAACTGGGTCGTAGCGAACGCGTCGAACTGCAGGAGCTGCTGACCAAGGCAGGATTCGACCCAGGCCCGGCCGACGGCATCATCGGCGCCAATACGCGCAAGGCCATTCGCGCCCTGCAACTGCAGTTGAACTGGCCAGCCGATGGCTACCCCAATACCCAGCTGCTGGAACAGCTGCGCACGCGCTGAATCCAGGCCTATCCCGGCAAGGGCTTGCCATGCGAGCCCTTTCCGAGCTGTCGCAGCGGCGCCCAGGAAGCACCTTGCCGGTGCTTTGTCGACAGGCGGCCTCAACGTCTGCATACACCTTCTGTGGTAGACTGGCCGGCGGCCAAAAGCCACCTGCCCACGGAGCCTCTACCGGAGCCCAGATTTCCGATGTCCGACACCTCCTCGCCCAAATCCGTCGCCAGCGGCGAAAAGTTTCGCACCGCCCAAGGCATCACCGCGATCAAGGATGGCCAGAAGCGCCGCGCCTCGGCCGAGCCCCAGGTTTTCGAACCCAAGCCCAAGTGGCTGCGGGTCAAGGCCCCTGGCGGCAGCCGTTTCGAGGCCGTCAAGCGCAACGTCGGCGAACACCGCCTGAGCACCGTTTGCCAGGAATCGCACTGCCCGAACATGGGCGAGTGCTGGTCCAACGGCACGGCCACGATCATGCTGATGGGCTCGGTGTGCACCCGTGCCTGCCGCTTCTGCGCCGTGGACACCGGCAACCCCAATGGCTGGCTGGATCTGGAAGAGCCACAGAACACCGCCAAGTCGGTGGAACTGATGGCCCTGCGTTATATCGTGCTGACCTCGGTGGATCGTGACGACCTCGAAGACGGCGGCGCCGGCCACTATGCAGCCTGCGTGCGAGCTATCAAGGAAAACACCCCGCAGGTGGTCGTCGAGGCCCTGACTCCAGACTTCGATGGCGATCACCAGGCCATCGAGCGCGTGGTCGACTCCGGCCTGGAAGTGTTCGCGCAGAACGTCGAGACGGTCAAACGCCTCACCTATGTAGTTCGCGACCCGCGCGCTGGCTACGAGAAGACCCTCAAGGTGCTCGAGCACGCCAAGAAACACCGTCCGGACGTACTGACCAAGACCAGCCTGATGCTCGGCCTGGGTGAAACCGACGAGGAAATCCTGGAAACCATGGATGACCTGCGCGCCATCGGTGTCGACATCCTCACCCTCGGCCAGTACCTGCAACCCACGCGCAACCACCTCAAGGTGCAACGCTGGGTCAGCCCTGAAGAGTTCAATCGCTTCCGTGACATCGGCCTGGAGAAAGGCTTCATGGAAGTCGCCGCCGGCCCGCTGGTACGTTCCAGCTATCGCGCCGACCGCGTGTTCGAGAAGAACAACCTGGGCCTCGCTGCCCCGGTTCCGGTGCCTGGCCAGGAGGTCAACGCCAGCCTCATTCCGGCGCTGAATCTGAACTGACGGCTATCACTGGATAAACGAAAGGGGCGCCATGGCGCCCCTTTTACGTTTCTGCTGTTTAAGGGCCCGCGCGCTGCCTGCCTTAACATGACCCTGGCGGACTGTTCGCTTCGCTCCTGAGTCCGCCCTACGCCCTGGAACCGCCCTCTGCTGTGCTGTAGCCCAATCTGCCGCGTAGCGCCTGCTCCAGCCGCTGCGCCACCTCGTCGATTGACGGCGGTGCATCGACCAGATCCCTAAGTTGAACCATCTTCAACCCGGCGTAGCCACAGGGGTTGATACGCAGGAAAGGCGTCATGTCCATATCGACGTTCAGCGCCAGGCCGTGGAACGAGCAGCCACGGCTGACGCGCAGCCCCAGGGAGGCGATCTTGTCACCTGCCACGTATACACCGGGCGCATCCGCCTTGGGCGCCGCCTCGATGCCATAGCCGGCCAATAGCTCGACCAGGCTCTGCTCCATGGCGGTAACCAGCTCACGCACGCCGAGATCGAGGCGACGTAGATCGAGCATCAGATAGGCTACCAACTGCCCCGGACCGTGATAGGTCACCTGCCCGCCACGCTCGACCTGGATCACCGGGATATCGCCCGCAGCGAGCACATGCTCGGCCTTGCCGGCCTGCCCCTGAGTGAACACCTTGGGATGTTGTAGCAACCAGATTTCGTCCGGAGTCTGCGCATCGCGCTCACGGGTCAGTTGGCGCATGGCCTCCAGCGTGGGCTGGTAGTCGACCAGCCCGAGGTGACGGACGACAAGCTCGGGCATGGGTATCACAGCACCATATGCACGCGGCCGGTTGCACGCAGGTCGACGTGAATCGCCTGCAGCTGCTCGACACCGGTGGCAGTGATCAGCACCTGAACGGAAAGGAAGTTACCGTTGCGGCTGTCACGCATCACCAACGTGGAGGTATCCAGGTCGGGGGCGTGGCGCTGGATCACTTCGATTACCAGGTCGGAGAAACCCTCGCCAGCGGTACCAATGACCTTGATCGGGTAACGCTCACAGGGAAATTCGATTTTTGGCGGTTGCACGTCGCTATCGGTCATGGCATCAGCGGGCTTGTGGCCCGTCCAGAAAGGGCCGCTCCGGGTTGGAGCGGCGGGCTAAAAGAGGCATGGCTTACAGCACGTAAATGGGCACTGCTTCAGCCGGTTTCAATGCCATGACGACAACGCAGGTCGCTTTCAGCGGTGACTGTCAGTTGAACAGGCCGAAGAAGAACAGTCGAATGCTGTCCCACAGACGACGCAGCAGGCCGCCCTCTTCTACCGGCTCCAGCGCCACCAGATCGGTGCTGCGCACCACGTCGTCACCCAGTTTGACTTCGACCTTGCCGATCACATCGCCCTGCTGGATCGGTGCGATCAGCTGCGGGTTGATGATCATGCTGGCCTGCAGTTTTTCCAACTGGCCCTTGGGCATGGTGATGGTCAGGTTCTCTGCCAGCCCCGCCTTGACCTGGTGTGTAGCGCCCTTCCAGACGGTGGCCTGAGCCAGCTCTGCGCCTTTCTGGTAGAAGGTGCGGCTTTCGAAGAAGCGGAAGCCATAGGTCAGCAGCTTCTGGGTTTCCGCCGCACGGGCCTGCTCGCTGTCGGTACCGAATACCGAGGTGATCATGCGCGCACCATCACGTACGGCCGAGGCCACCAGGCAGTAGCCGGCCTCCGAGGTGTGACCGGTTTTCAGGCCATCGACGGTACGGTCGCGCCACAGCAGCAGGTTACGGTTGGGCTGCTTGATGTTGTTCCAGAGGAACTCTTTCTGCGAGTAGATCGCATAGTGCTCAGCGTCTTCGTCGATGATCGCGCGCGCCAGGATCGCCATGTCATGGGCACTGGAGTAGTGCTCCGGGTGCGGCAGGCCGGTGGCGTTCATGAAGTGGCTGTTCTTCATGCCCAGGCGCTCGGCGGTAGTGTTCATCATGTCGGCGAAGGCGTCTTCGCTGCCGGCGATGTATTCGGCGATGGCGATGCTGGCGTCGTTGCCGGACTGGATGATGATGCCGTGCAGCAGATCGTCGACCGTGGCCTGGCTGTTCAGCGGCAGGAACATGGTGGAACCACCGGACGCGGCGCCACCGGTGCGCCAGGCATGCTCGCTGATGGTCACCAGATCCTGTTCGCCGATCTTGCCGTTGCGGATTTCCAGGGTGGCGATGTAGGCGGTCATCAGCTTGGTCAGACTGGCCGGCGGCAGGCGCTGGTCAGCGTTGTTCTCGACCAGGACGTTGCCGCTGGCGGCGTCCATCAGAACATAGGATTTGGCGGCCAGTTGCGGCGCCGCAGGCACCACCTGCTGGTTGGCCATGGCGAGTGGCGCGGCCAGAAGGGTAAGAACCAGTGAAGCACGTTGCACGAAGCTGGTGATGTTCATCCGTCTCTCGAAAATCGTTGCATGGGTTGTACGGCCCCGTAGGGCCATCTTTCGACTCGCCAATAGGCGAGCCTCGGATTTAGTCCGGCAAACACCGGTTAAGTTGCCATCAGTCGGCACGCACTAGCGTGGGCTGCCCCAGGTTGGCCAGGCGCACACTGCTCTGCAGTTGCTCAGCCTCGCCCTGGTTGCTGATCGGCCCCATGCGCACCCGATGCAGAATCTGCTGGTCGCGCACCACTGAGCTGATGAACACCGGCACACTGCTGGTCTGGCTCAGCTTGGACTTGAGCAGCTCCGCAGCGTCCGGATTGGCGAAGGCTCCCACCTGGAGATACAGGCCAGAGGCTCCGAGTGAATCGTTTTTTTTTGCGTCGATCTGCACGGGCACCACCGCAGCGGCGTGCTGTGCGGGCGGCGGCGCGTACTGCTCGACGACCTGCGGCACGGGCTGCGCGACGGGTTGAGCCACAGCTGCCTTGGCCGGCTGATTGTTGGCCAGCACCAATGGCACCGGACGACCCTGCTGCGCCCACCACTCGTGCGGGTCGATGCCTTCGACCTTGACCCGCGCAGTGCCCTTCTCGGCATAGCCGAGCTTCTTCGCGGCAGCGAAGGACAGATCGATGATGCGGTCGGAGTAGAACGGCCCACGGTCATTGACCCGCAGGATCACGACCTTGCCGTTCTCCAGGTTGGTCACGCGCACGTAACTGGGCAGTGGCAATGTCTTATGCGCTGCGGTCATGCCGTACAGATCGTAGGTTTCGCCGTTGGCAGTGGCCTGGCCATGAAATTTGGTGCCGTACCAGGAAGCAGGCCCTGTCGCCTGGTAGCGACGGGCGTCCTGAATCGGGTAGTACTGCTTGCCGAATACCACATAGGGGCTGGCTTTGACCGGCCCGTAATGTGGCATGGGGATGGCGTCCTGAATCTTCGAGACATCGACGTCCCACCAGGGTGCGCCATCCCTGTGTGGACGGTTGAAATCATCCGGGCCAGAGATACCGGCCGACTGACCGGGCACCACCGCGGGCTGCGGTGCCCGATTGGAGGAGCAGCTCGCCAGCAACAGCGCTGCCGTTACGCAGGCTGCCAGCGGCAGCAGTTTGGACGCACTCATCGATTACCCCGCGTTTCGACCAGCAGTTCGGCCAGTTGGTTGACTGCCATGGCATACATCACGCTGCGATTGTAGCGGGTGATGGTGTAGAAGTTGGGCAAACCGAACCAGTATTCGTCGCCTTGCGCGCCTTCCAGACGGAATGCGGTCACCGGCAGGTCTTCTGCCAGTTTGTCCTGGCTCTTCCAGCCCAGCGCACGCAGTTCGGCGACGCTCTTCACCGGGTCCAGGCCCTGGGTCAGGCCTTCGTCGACGCGAGCACCGCTGGCCTCGACGCGACTGGCGACCTGGCCGCCGGCCTGCCAGCCGTGACGTTTGAAATAGCTGGCAACACTGCCGATGGCATCGGTCGGGTTGCTCCAGATGTTGATATGGCCGTCGCCGTCGAAGTCCACGGCGTAAGCACGGAAGCTGCTCGGCATGAACTGCGGCAAGCCCATGGCACCGGCGTAAGAGCCCTTGAGGCTGATCGGATCGACCTGCTCCTCACGAGTCAGCAGCAGAAATTCGCGCAATTCCTTGCGGAAGAACGGTGCGCGCGGCGGGTAGTCGAAGGCCAGGGTCGACAGCGCATCCATTACCCGCCAGCTGCCGGTATTGCCGCCGTAGAAGGTTTCCACGCCGATGATGGCGACGATGAACTGCGGCGGCACACCGTACTCGGCCTCGGCCTTTTCCAGCGCAGCCTGGTTCTTGTTCCAGAATTCCACACCCTGAGCGATGCGCTTGTCGGTGATGAAAATCGGGCGATAGTCCTTCCAGGGTTTGACCTTCTCGGCCGGACGCGAAATGGCATCGAGGATCGCCTGCTTACGCTCGACCTCGGTGAACAGACTGACCAGTTGCTCACTGGCAAAGCCATAGTCGCGGGTCATTTCCTCGATGAACTCGGCCACCTGCGGCGAGCCGTCGTAATCGGCCGCCAGCGCCTGAGCGCCAGTGCCGAACACGCCGGCGATACCGACTCCCATCAACGTACGAGCAGCCCAACTACGCAGAGAATGCATTAACCCATAACCCCCAAATCAAACCTGAGCGATCCACTTTCTGTGGGTGTGGATCGCCATCAATATCCCGAAGCCTGACAACAGCGTGACCAGATGGGTTCCGCCGTAACTAATGAAGGGCAGCGGAACCCCAACCACCGGCAGCAGCCCGCTGACCATGCCGATGTTGACGAATACGTAGACGAAGAAGGTCATGGTCAGCGCCCCGGCCAGCAGCTTGCCGAACAGCGTCTGCGCCTGAGCGGTGATCACCAGGCCACGCGCCAACAGCAGTAGATAGAGCAGCAACAACAGGCAGACGCCGACCAGGCCGAACTCCTCCGCGAGCACGGCAATGATAAAGTCCGTGTGGCTTTCCGGCAAAAAATCCAGGTGCGACTGAGTACCCAGCAACCAGCCCTTGCCCAATACACCGCCGGAACCGATGGCGGCCTTGGACTGGATAATGTTCCAGCCCGCCCCCAGCGGGTCGCTCTCCGGATTGAGGAAGGTCAGCACGCGGCGTTTCTGGTAGTCATGCATGACGAAGTACCACATGCCCACCGCAACCGGCACCACGGCAGCGGCGGCGCCGATGATCCAGCGCCATTGCAGGCCGGCCATGAACACCACGAACGCACCCGAGGCGAGGATCAGCAGCGAGGTGCCCAGGTCCGGCTGCTTGACGATCAGCACGAAGGGCACACCGATCATCGCCAGACTGATGACGATGTGCTTGAAGCGCGGCGGCAGGTTATGCCGCGACAGGTACCAGGCGATGGTCATCGGCATGATGATCTTCATCAGCTCCGACGGCTGGAAGCGTATCACCCCGGGGATATTGATCCAGCGTGTGGCGCCCATCGCGGTATGGCCCATCACTTCCACCACCATCAGCAGCGCGACGCCTATCACGTAGGCAAGGGGCACCCAGCGCGCCATGAAGCGCGGGTCGAACTGGGCAATCACCACCACCGCGAGCATGCCAATGCCAAAGGACGACGCCTGCTTGAGCAGCAGGTCGATGTTCTTGCCACTGGCCGAATACAGAATGAACAGGCTGCCAGTGCCGAGAATCAGCAACAGCAGCAGCAACCAGCCATCGATGTGCATGCGCTGCAGCAGACTGGCGCGACGACGCAGCACGTCCTCGTCGGACAGGGTACGGTCGAAATTGCTGATCATCGCTGACTGACCTCGGCAGGCTTGGGCAACGCGAACTTGGCCTTGAGCTGGCCGGTTTCCTTATCCAGCAGCCAGGCATCCATCACCTGCTTGACCACGGGCGCGGCAACACCGGAGCCGGACTCACCGTTTTCCACCATGACCGCGACGGCGATCTGCGGGTTGTTCGCCGGTGCAAAACCGATGAACAGCGCGTGGTCGCGGTGGCGCTCCTGTACCTTGTTACGGTCGTACTTCTCACCCTGCTTGATCGCCACCACCTGCGCCGTACCGCTCTTGCCAGCGATGCGATAGACCGAACTGTCACCAACCTTGCGCGCGGTACCGCGAGGGCCGTGCAACACCTCTTCCATGCCGCGAATGCCGTAATCCCAGAACTTGGGATCACGCAGGACGATATCCGCAATCGGATTGGGGTCTGACGGCAGGCGGCCATCGACGCTCTTGGCCAGGTGCGGACGAATCCACTTGCCGCGCGTGGCCATCAATGCGGTGGCCTGCGCCAGTTGCAGCGGCGTGGTCTGCATGTAGCCCTGACCGATACCGAGAATCAGCGTCTCGCCCGGATACCAGGGTTGACGATAACGTGCCCGTTTCCAGTCGCGCGAAGGCATCAGGCCGGCGGTCTCCTCGAACATATCCAGGGAAACACGCTGCCCAAGGCCGAAGCGGCTCATGTAATCGTGCATGCGATCGACGCCCATCTTGTGCGCCAGATCGTAGAAATAGGTGTCGTTGGAGCGAGCGATGGCCAGATTGAGATCGACCCAACCGTCACCAGTACGGTTCCAGTTACGGTATTTGTGGCTGTGGTTGGGCAACTGATAGAAGCCTGGGTCGAACACCCGCGAAGTAGGCGTGACCACACCGGCATCGAGACCGGCCACAGCAACCATCGGTTTGATCGTCGAGCCCGGCGGATAGAGGCCGCGCAGCACCCGGTTGTAGAGCGGCTGATCGATGGAGTCGCGCAGCTCACCATAGGCCTTGAAGCTGATACCGGTGACGAAGGGGTTGGGGTCGAAGCTGGGCTGGCTGACCATCGCCAGCACTTCGCCATTGTTCGGATCGATGGCCACCACGGCGCCACGTCGGCCGCCCAGGGCGTTCTCGGCCGCCTCCTGCAGGTGTACGTCGAGACTGAGCACGATGTCCTTGCCCGGCTTTGGATCGACGCGGTTTAGTACGCGCAATACGCGGCCACGGGCATTGGTCTCGACCTCCTCATAGCCGACCTCGCCGTGCAGCTCGTCCTCGTAGAAACGTTCGATACCGGTCTTGCCGATATGATGCGTGCCGGCATAGTCGGTAGGGTCGAGGCGCTTGAGCTCCTGCTCGTTGATGCGCCCGACATAGCCGACCGAATGAGCGAAGTGCTCCTGCTGCGGGTAATGCCGCACCAGCTGCGCAGCCACCTCGACGCCCGGCAGACGGAACTGGTTGACCGCGATGCGGGCAATCTGCTCCTCGCTCAGCTCGAACAGGATCGGTACCGGTTCGAACGGACGCCGCCCCTGGCGCACGCGGCGTTCGAACAGCGCGCGCTCGTCCTCGCTAAGCTCCAGTACCTCGACCACTGTATCGAGCACGCTAAGCCAGTCACCGGCACGCTCTCGGGTCACGGTCAGGCTGAAGCTGGGGCGGTTGTCGGCGATGATCACGCCGTTGCGATCGTAGATCAGCCCACGGGTCGGCGGCAGCGGCTGCACGTGGATACGGTTGTTCTCTGCCAGGGTGCTGTGATGCTCGTACTGGATCACCTGCAGGTAGTACATGCGCATGACCAGCACGCAGGTCAGCAGGATAATCACCACGCCGCCGACGAGCACCCGGCGCTTGACCAGGCGAGCGTCCTTTTCGTGATCCTTGAGGCGAATCGGCTGCGGCATGACTACTTGATCACTTGTGGTACGGGTGGCCGGACAATACGGTCCAGGCTCGGTAGATCTGCTCGCCGAGCAGGATACGCACCAGCGGATGCGGCAACGTCAGAGGCGACAGAGACCAGCGCTGCTCGCTACGCGCGCAGACCTCCGGTGCCAGCCCTTCCGGGCCACCGACCATGAGGTTGACGTTGCGTGCATCGAGGCGCCAGCGATCAAGCTCCGCTGCCAGTTGCTCGGTGCTCCATGGCTTGCCATGGACCTCCAGCGTGACGATACGTTCGCCGGGCTGCACCTTGCTCAGCATGGCCTCACCCTCCTGACGGATCAGGCGGGCGACGTCGGCATTCTTGCCGCGGGTATTGAGGGGAATTTCCACCAGCTCCAGCGGCAATTCGGCAGGCAGACGCTTGACGTACTCCTGCCAGCCCTCTTCGACCCAACGCGGCATGCGCGAACCGACGGCGATCAGTTTGATCCGCACGGTTTACGCTTACTCGGCCGAATGTTGCGCGCGGCTCTGCTCGGCGCCCTGCCACAGGCGCTCGAGGTCGTAGAACTGACGCGCGGTCGGCAGCATCACGTGAACGACGATGTCGCCCAGGTCGAGCAGGGCCCATTCGCCGCTGTCCAGACCTTCGCTACCGATCGGGCGCACGCCCTGCTCCTTGACCTTTTCCAGCACATTTTCCACCAGCGATTTGACCTGACGGCTGGAGCTACCGCTGGCGATCACCATGAAGTCGGTGATGCTGGTCTTGTCCTTGACGTCGATCACGGTGATATCGGTCGCCTTGATCTCTTCCAGCGCCGCCACGGCGATCTTGACCAGCTCTTCGCTGGGCATGTTCTGCTTGCTCATAAATGACTCATTTGCCTCGTGTAATGGACGCCAGCGCACATGCGCAGCGTTTCAAGCATTGGGCGCACGGTACAGATCGTGCGCCTGGATATAGGCCAGTACCGCATCGGGCAGCAGATATCGCGCCGAGCGGCCGGTTGCCAACAAGTGGCGAATCTGCGTGGCGGAAATCGCCAGCGGAGTCTGCCATATGAAACTGATTTGCCCGCCTGCACCCTGCAGGCTCAGCGGGTCACTGACACTGCGTGCAGCCAGCAGATCGCGCAGCGCCTCCGGCGCCTCGCTGTCGGCATCCGGCCGCTGCAGTACCAGCAGATGGCAGTGTTGCAGCAACTCCTGCCAACGATGCCAACTCGGCAGGCCGCAAAAAGCGTCCCAGCCAAGCAGCAGAAACAACTGATCGTCCACCGCCAACTCGGCGCGCACCGACTCCAGCGTGTCCACCGTGTACGACGGCTTGTCGCGAAGAAGCTCGCGGTCATCGACCGTCAACCGCGCCTCGCCAGACACCGCCAGTTCGACCATGGCCAGGCGCTGCTCGGCTGTTGCCTGCGGCGTATCACGGTGCGGCGGCCTGGCGCTGGGGATCAACCGCAGCTCGTCCAGCGCCATGAATTCCGCCACTTCCAGCGCGGCACGCAGATGCCCGATATGCACCGGGTTGAAGGTACCGCCGAGCAGGCCGATGCGTCGGGCGCCGAGTCCGTTCATTTATGTGCGAATGTGTCCATCGCCAAAGACCACGTACTTCTCGCTGGTCAGGCCGTCCAGGCCGACCGGGCCGCGTGCATGCAGCTTGTCGGTGGAGATGCCGATCTCCGCACCCAGGCCGTACTCGAAGCCATCGGCGAAGCGAGTCGAGGCATTGACCATCACCGAAGCGGAATCCACCTCGGTGAGGAAACGCCGCGCATCGCTGAAGTTCTCGGTAATGATCGAATCGGTGTGCTGCGAGCCGTAATGATTGATGTGTTCGATGGCCGCATCCAGCGAGTCGACGATGCGAATCGCCAGGATCGGCGCGTTGTACTCGGCGAACCAGTCGTCCTCGCTCGCTTCCAGCACATCGCCGCCCAGCAGCTCGCGGGTGGCGGCATCGCCACGCAGCTCAACACCTTTGTCGCGGTAGATGGCGGCCAGCGGCGGCAGCACCTTGCCCGCCACGGCAGCGTGCACCAGCAGGGTTTCCATGGCGTTGCACGGCGAATAACGCTGGGTCTTGGCGTTGTCGGCAACGCGAATCGCCTTGTCCAGATCAGCGGCGACGTCGATATAGACGTGGCAAACGCCGTCCAGATGCTTGATCACCGGCACCTTGGCATCGCGGCTGATGCGCTCGATCAGGCCCTTGCCACCGCGCGGCACGATCACGTCGACAAACTTCGGCATGGCGATCAGCTCACCGACGGCAGCGCGATCAGTGGTTTCCACCACCTGCACGGCAGCGGCCGGCAGGTCAGCCTCGGCCAGGCCCTGCTGGATGCAGCGGGCAATCGCCTGGTTGGAATGAATGGCCTCGGAGCCACCACGCAGAATGGTGGCATTGCCGGACTTCAGGCACAGGCTGGCGGCATCGATGGTCACGTTGGGACGCGACTCGTAGATGATGCCGATCACGCCCAGCGGCACACGCATCTTGCCGACCTGAATACCGGACGGCAGGTAGCGCATGCCCTGGATCTCGCCAATCGGGTCGGGCAGGGTCGCCACCTGGCGCAAGCCTTCGATCATGCTGTCGATCACCGCCGGCGTCAGCGCCAGGCGGTCGACCATGGCCGGCTCCAGACCGCTGGCGCGGGCAGCTGCCAGGTCCAGCTCATTAGCGGCAGTCAGCTCGGCGCGAGCGGCGTCGAGGGCATTGGCAGCAGCCTGCAGCGCGCGATTCTTCTGCGCGGTGCTGGCGCGGGCGAGCACCTTTGATGCCTGGCGGGCGGCTTGGCCCAGGCGGGTCATATAGTCGTGCACGGACTCGGTCATGGCGGCGGAGGTCTGGCAGTTGGAAAAAGGGGCTGATTATAGCGGGCTCGCAAGGCCGCGCCCAGCGGCGTCTGGCAAGCGGTAGGCAACCCATCCGCCGGGTGATGAATGCCAGGCAATGCCAGACGTAGCCGATGTAACGCGCCGTGGGCAACCGCGGCCATCATGGGCACTGGAACGTTCAGGCATTTTTAAGCTTCTTGTTGCTATGCTCGCCGCCCGAGACTTAGCCCCCGTGCGACAGATGAAGCCTGCCGACCCCACTCTCAGCTTGCCCTGGCCTGATGCCAATCCATTGCCCGACACCTTCTTCGACCGCGATGCACAGCTGCTCGCCCGCGAATTGCTTGGCAAGGTCATCCGCCATCGCGTCGGTGCGCTGTGGCTGAGTGCACGGATCATCGAGACCGAGGCCTACTACCTGGTCGACAAGGGCAGCCATGCATCGCTCGGCTACACAGAGAAGCGCAAGGCGCTGTTCGCCGATGGCGGGCATATCTACATGTACTACGCGCGCGGCGGCGATTCGCTGAACTTCAGTGCTCACGGGCCTGGTAATGCGGTGCTGATCAAATCCGCACATCCCTGGGTCGATGCCATCAGCGGCCCCGATGCCCTGGCGGCGATGCAACGCAACAACCTGGGCAGCCTCGACCAACCCCGCGCCATCGAGCGCTTGTGCGCCGGGCAGACGCTGCTCTGCAAGGCGCTGGGTCTGAAAGTGCCGGACTGGGATGCGCGTCGCTTCGATTTGCTGCGCTTGTTCGTCGAGGATGTCGGCGAACGACCGCATGTGATCATCCAGTGCGCGCGCCTGGGTATTCCCAAGGGCCGCGACGAGGACCTGCCCTACCGTTTCGTTGATGCCGCCTACGCACGTCACTGCACACGCAACCCTTTGCGTCGTGGACAGGTCGAAGGGCGTGATTATCGATTGTTGAGGGTTTCAGGAGCAGAACGATGAGCGTCTGGCTGGATAACCTGACCACCTGGCTGAGTGGCAACCCGCAATGGCTGGGGGTGGCGATCTTCATTATCGCCCTGCTCGAGTGCCTGGCCCTGGTGGGCATCGTGCTGCCCGGCGTGGTACTGCTGTTCAGCGTCGCGCTGCTGGCCGGCAGTGGGATACTGACGCTGTGGCAGACGCTATTGCTGGCCTACACCGGCGCGCTGTGCGGGGACATGATTTCCTACGCCCTAGGCAGACGCTTCAAGCACAACATCGGGCGCCTACCGGTGTTGCGTCACCATCCGCAGTGGATTCTGAGTGCCGAACTCTATTTCCGTCATTACGGCGTGGCCAGCCTGTTGGTCGGTCGCTTCATCGGCCCGCTGCGCCCAATGCTGCCGCTGGTAGCCGGCATGCTGAACATGCCACTGCTGCGTTTCATGCTGGTCAGCCTGGTGGCGGCAGCCGGCTGGGCGGTGGCTTACCTGTTGCCGGGCTGGGCGACCGGCGCGGCTCTGCGCCTGCCGATGGCAGAAGGTTTCTGGACGGAAGCAGCGGTACTGTTGGCCGGTATTGGCGTGATCCTGCTGCTGACCATTCAAGCCAGCCTGGCGGAAAAGCCGCGGGCCAGCCTGCTCGGTGGCGGCCTCAGCCTGTTACTGCTGTTGGCCATCATCATCGGCTGGCCGCACCTCGATGCGCTGGATCAGGGCCTGATGTCTTTGGTCCAGGAACAGCGCCAGCCGCACCTGGATCAATGGATCGGCACCCTGACCCGGCTGGGCGACTTCCATATCCAGTTTGCCGCGGCTGCAGTGCTGTGCGCCTTGCTGTTCCTGGCGCGGCAATGGCGTCACCTGCTCTTCGCCGGCTCGACCCTGCTGGTCACGGCGCTAGGCAACACCACGCTCAAGCATGGGTTTGCCCGGGCCCGCCCCGATGTGCTGAGCGAACCGCTAACGACGTACAGTTTCCCCAGCGGTCATAGCTCGGCAGCCTTTGCCTTTTTCCTGGTGCTGGGGGTGCTGGCCGGCCGTGGTCAATCGGCACGCCTGCGCCTGGCCTGGCTGGTAGTGGCGTGCCTGCCTGCCTTGGCGATCGCCTTGTCGCGGGTCTATCTGGGGGTGCACTGGCCCAGCGACATTATCGCCGGCGCTCTGTTGGCCTCAGCGGTATGCGGCCTGAGCCTGGCCCTGTGTCAGCGCCAGGAAGCGCTGCCGCCGCTGCCGGCGCGCCTGTGGTGGATCATCTTACCCGCCTGCCTATCGGTGCTGGGCGCCATGGCGACCTGGCAGTTGTCCACCGCACTACTGCGCTATTCCTATTAGGCTCTGTACGAAAAGTGCCTGCGCTCGGTGATGCTTCGTTAAAAACGGGTTCGGAATGCTCATTTACAGCTCGTAAACTCGACCGCGACTCCGACCGTTCCTCACCCGCTTTTGCCTCGCCTGACCTTCGCTCGACGACTTTTCGTACAAACCCTAAGGCGTCGCCTCAGACATCGCCCTGGAGCACCTCGAGCATGGCGTGCAGTTGCTCCAGGCGCAGGGCAGGATCATCGAGCTGAAGTAGCTGCAGTTTCTGCGCCGGCTCCAGCGGCAATAGATAGGCCAGCTGATTGGCCAGTTGCTGCTGACCGGCGACCACGCCGGTCATATCCAGGCCAGCCACCAGCGGATGCTCGGCCAGGGCCGCGTGCAGGGCGGCCAGATCAGCATGCTCGGCCTGCAGCGGGCTGTTGGGTTGCTCCTCCAGCCACTGCACGTCGGCGACGGCCAGTTGGTCCGGCAGAACCTGGGCGCGCTCGACATGAAAACGCCGACCGCCCTCGACGCGAATACCCAGCAGACCATTGGTACGCTGCTGAAAGTCGCGTACCAACGCCTCGCAGCCAATAGCGGCGAAACGGCTGGCGGCTTCTCCCACTTCTTCGCCCTCGACGATGCACACCACGCCGAACCCCGTGCCCTGTTTCATGCAGCGGCTGATCATGTCCAGGTAGCGTGCCTCGAATATCTGCAGGTCGAGCACACAACCGGGAAACAGAACGGTGTTGAGCGGGAACAGCGGGAGCTTCATGGTTTACGGCCTGTTATCTACGCAAGACTGCCGGAGCATCAGGGATGGTCAGGCAGGCTCTCACAGGAGCATGACAATCGCCAGCGGCAACAGCACGGCGGTGATCACCCCCATCAGGCTCATCGCCAGCGCGGCGAAGGCGCCGCACTCGTCGCTCTCCTGCAGGGCGCGCGCCGTACCCACGGCATGCGCGGTGATGCCCAGCGCCATACCCTGCGCCGCCGGATGATGAACCCGGCACAGACGCAGAATGGACGGTCCGACGATGGCGCCGATGACCCCGGTGATCATCACGAACACCGCCGCCAGTGCCGCGATGCCGCCAATCTGATCGGCCACCAGCATGGCGATCGGCGAAGTTACCGATTTCGGCGCCATGCTCATCAGCATGATGCGCTCGGCGCCGAACAGCCAGGCCAGCCCCGCGCCGAGTACAGTGGCGAAGGTGCCGGCAATCAGCAACGTCAGGATGATCGGCCAGAACAGCTGGCGAATCCGCCGCAGGTTGAGGTACAGCGGCACGGCCAGAGCCACCGTGGCCGGGCCGAGCAGCAGAGTCAGCGCCGCGACGCTGTTGCGGTACTCGGCAAAACTCAGGCCGCACAGCAGCAGAATGCCGATCACCGTGAGCATCGACACCAGTACCGGTTGCAGGAATACCCAGCGGGTTCGCTCGTAGGCGGCCATGGCCAGTTGGTAGGCGCCCAGGGTGATGCCGATGCCGAACAGCGGGTGATGGGTCAGCGCCTGCCAGGCGCCCTGCCAATCCGGACTCATACGTCCTCCTGGCGCTGCTGACGCTCGATCAATTTCTGCATCAGCCAGCCAGCGAACGCCAGCGACACCAGCAACGACAGTACCAGCGCGCCGACCACAGCCCAGAAATCGGCGGCGATATCGCTGGCATAAGCCATCACGCCCACTGCCGGCGGCACCAGTATCAGTGGCAGGTATTTGAGCAGGCTGCTGGACGCAACGCTGAGCGGCTCCCCCACCTCGCCACGCAGCATGAGAAAGACGAACAACAACAACATGCCGATGATCGGGCCAGGCAACATCGGCAGCAGCAGAACGTTGAGAACGGTACCCAGTAACTGGCACAGCACCAGCCAGGAAAGGCCGCGAAGCAGCATGTTTGAAGTCTCCAAAAAACGAGCGATGGCCGTGAGCGCCGCTTACGAGTAGGCCGCTGAAAAACGTAGGCGAGGCGGCCAGTGCAAGACAAAAACAGGCGAGGAAGCGCAGTTTACGAGTTGTAAATGAGCATTCCGAGCCTGTTTTTAACGCAGCAATGGCAACGTAGGTAGTTTTTCAGCGACCTACTGGAGGGGATTCCGGGCATCTATTAAGGCATGTCGGCCATTATAGGCGTGATGCCATCTCGCTGGCCTCTGTATTGCTTCGTCGAGCGGGCCTATGCAGCGTCATTCATCACGCCAGGGCAGGCTTGACCCGATGCCGCCCCCATGATGATCTAGGCCGCAACGGTTTCACGCACACAAGAAAAACACCCGCGTCCTCAAGGAGGAACTATGCCGTTAGTACCCGTAACAGAGCTCAAGGACTATGTTGGCAAGGAACTCGGCAAGTCCGAGTGGCTGACCATCGACCAGCAGCGCATCAACCAGTTCGCCGAGTGCACCGGCGACCACCAGTTCATCCACGTCGACCCGGAAAAGGCCAAGCTCACCCCCTTCGGCACCACCATCGCCCACGGTTTCCTGTCGCTGTCGCTGGTGCCGATGCTGATGGAAAAGATCATGATCATGCCGCAGGGCCTGAAGATGGCAGTGAACTACGGCCTCGACAGCGTGCGCTTCATCCAGCCGGTCAAGGTCAACTCCAAGGTGCGCCTGGTGGTGACTCTGGTCGACGCCAACGAGAAGAACCCCGGCCAGTGGCTGCTCAAGGCACGTGCCGTGCTGGAGATCGAAGGCCAGGAGAAACCTGCCTACATCGCCGAGCCGCTGACCCTCTGCTTCGTCTGATCCCTCCCAGGCATCTCCAGTCGCTCCTGTTTCCCGTGCCCAGCGCCGGAACAGGAGCGATCCTGCATCCGTAACCAGTGCGGCTATGCAGCGCAAGCATCCAGGCTTGCGGCATACTGCGTGCAAAGCACCGACCTGGACGTCCGTAATGAATCCCCTTGCCCTGTGTTTGCTGCCGCTGTGCCTGTCCTTGCTGATCGCCGGTTGCGATGAGGCGCGCCCGCTGTTGCCGGCCAATGCCACCCTGCCCGATGGCGGCCAGTATCGCGGCGAGATAGTCGACGGCTTGCTGCAAGGCCCCGGACGGCTGGACTACCGCAATGGCAGCTGGTTCGTCGGCCAGTTCAAGGACGGCATGCTCGAAGGTAGCGGCGAATGGCAGGGCCCCGGCGGCGAGCACTACCTGGGCGAATTTCACGAAGGTATGTTCCATGGCCAGGGCACCCTGACCTACAGCGACGGTAGCCGCTACGAAGGCGGTTTCGAACGCAACCGGTTCAGTGGCGTGGGCCTGCTCGAACAGGGCGGCCAGCGCTACCAGGGGGAATTTATCAACGACCGTTTCCATGGCCTGGGCAAACTGGAGATGGCCGACGGCAGCAGCTTCCAGGGCCAGTTCGTCAACGGCCAGGCAGAGGGCCAGGGCGTGCGCAGCGACGCCTACGGCAACCAGTACAGCGGCGTGTTCGTGCAAGGGCTGCTCAGTGGCCAGGGCAGTTACCGCAATGCAGATGGAGACAACTACAGCGGTGGTTTCCAGAACGACGAGTTTCATGGAAAGGGCCGCTACCAGAGCGCTGGCGGCGAGACCTGGGCCGGCGAATTCGTAGAAGGCGTGATGCAGGGCCCCGGCGAATACACCGACGGCGAAGGCACCCGCTACCTCGGCGAGTTCGCCGACTGGCAGTACGAGGGCGAAGGCCTGCTCACCCTGCCCGACGGCAGCGCCTATCGCGGCCACTTTTCAGGTGGTGATTACAGCGGCGAGGGCACCCTGACCCTGGCCGATGGCAACCGCCAGTCAGGCACCTGGCAAAGCGGCCGCCTGGTACGCGACGAGCAGGGTCAGGTCCTGCCTGACAGCCTCGAACTGGGCCTGCTGCAACAGGGGCAGTTGCTCGACCAGGCCATCGCCGCCATCCCGACCTCGACACCGGCACGCGAACTGTATGCGCTGACACTGGCCGGTGACGGCAAGCAAAGCGTATTCATGCGCGAAGCCGATTACGTCAGCCGACTGATGCGCGAGCGCTTCGGTGCCTATGGCAGCATCACCCTGGTCAACCATCGCGACCATCTTGCCGACCGCCCGCTGGCCACTCGCGAGAATCTCACCCGCGCGGTGCAAGCGCTGGCCGAACGCAGCGGCGAGGAAGACCTGATCTTCATTTACCTGACCAGCCACGGCTCGCGTCGTCATGAACTCAATCTCGACCAGCCGCGCCTGCAACTAGCCGACCTGCCTGCCAGCGAGCTGGCTGCCCTGCTCGCTCCGCTCAAGCAGCGCAACAAGGTGGTGGTGATTTCCGCCTGCTACTCCGGCGGTTTCATCCCGCCGCTGAAAGACGAAAAGACCCTGGTGATGACCGCTGCGCGCGCCGACCGGGTGTCCTTCGGCTGCAGCGAGGAAAACGACTTCACCTATTTCGGTCGCGCCCTGTTCGCCGAAGCGCTGGGCGAGACCGACAACCTTGAACGGGCCTTCGAACTGGCCAAGGAACGTGTCGCCGAGCGTGAGCAGAGCGACGGCTTCGAACCTTCCGAACCGCAGATCTGGGCGCCACGCGGCGTACTCCAGCACTGGCGCGAACTGCGCCAAAGCCAGGCCGAGCGTGCGCTCGGTGCCGTGGCCAGCGGTCCGGCAAAGGACTAACAGGCCGTTGAAAAACGTAGGCGAGGCAGGCAAGACGAGGCAAAAACAGCCGAAAAAGCGCAGTTTACGAGTTGTAAATGAGCATTTTGAGGCTGTTTTAAACGAAGCATTGCCAACGCAGGTAGTTTTTCAACAGCCTGTTAAGCTGAACTGTAATGGACAAGAGACAACTGCATGTACCTGACCCCGCAGCACATCCTTATCGCCGGCGCCACCGGACTCACCGGTGAACACCTGCTCGACCGCCTGCTCAGCGAGCCAACGGTCGCCCGCGTGCTGGCACCGACACGCCGCCCCCTGGCCGCACACCCGCACCTGGAAAACCCGGTAGGTGACCTGCAGGCCCTGCTGCCGCAGCTATCCGGGCAGGTCGATACCGCCTTCTGTTGTCTGGGCAGCACTATCAAGCAGGCCGGCTCACAGGAAGCCTTCCGCGCCGTCGACCATGACCTGGTGCTGGCATTCGCCCGTCGCGCTCGCGAGCTCGGCGCACGGCACTTGGTGGTGATCAGCGCCCTGGGCGCCAACGCCGGATCAAAGGTGTTCTACAACCGCATCAAGGGCGAAACCGAGGAAGCGTTGAAAGCCATGGACTGGCCGCAACTGACCATCGCCCGCCCATCGCTACTGCTCGGCGCGCGTCATGAATTCCGTCTCGGCGAGCGCCTGGCGGCGCCGCTGCTGCGCTGGCTGCCGGGCAAGTACCGCGGCATCGACGCCTGTGCCCTGGCCCGCGCCCTCTGGCGCCTGGCTCTGGAAGAGGAAGACGGCGTGCGCGTGATAGAGTCCTCCGACCTGCGCCGCCTGGGGCGCTGACGTGGTGGATAAAGCGATGAAACCGACAAGCCTGATCGAGGCGCTGCAAGACGCCGACATGCTCGAGATCGACGGTCTGTATGCCTGGCAGTTCGACCTCGACACCGAACTGCTGGCGCAAATCAGCGCTGGCACGGCGGGCAGCGACAGCGCCGCCAAACCGCTGCTACAGGTGCACTGCATCGATGGTCGCGAGCGCCGCTTGTGGAAGTTCTCCCTGGCTTCGGTACAGGCCGCGCGCTACAGCGAAGCGGACGACAGCTGGCTGATCGAAGGCAACGATGTCAGCCACACGCTCAAATGCTTCGCTGCTTACCGCGGCGACAACGATGAGGACGATGAAGGGCAGGACGAAGCCTGAACCATGGGTCTCTATGACCGCCATATCCTGCCGCATCTGATCGATTTCGCCTGCGGCATGGGCGCGGTGATGAAGGCGCGCTCGCAGATCGTGCCGCTAGCCAAGGGCCGAGTACTGGAGATCGGCATCGGCAGTGGCCTCAACCTGAGTTTCTACGATCCGCAGCGGGTCGAGGTGGTGGTTGGCGTCGACCCGTCCGCCGCCATGCAGCGCCTGGCCCGTGAGCGCGCCGAACGTTGCCAGGTACCGGTGGAGATGATCGCCCTGGAGCTGGGGCAAATTCAGGCAGCGGATGCCAGCTTCGATGAAATCGTCTGCACCTTCACCTTGTGCACCATCCCCGATCCGGTCTCTGCTCTGCGTGAAATGCGCCGCGTGCTCAAGCCTGGCGGGCGCCTGCTGTTCTGCGAACACGGCCTGGCACCGGACCTCCCCGTGGTGCGCTGGCAGAAGCGCCTGACGCCACTGTGGAAACCGCTGGCCGGCGGCTGCCATCTGGATCGCGACATACCCGCGCTGATCGAGGCTGGGGGCTTTCATATCCGCCAACTGGATACCGGCTACCTGAAAGGGCCCAGGCCCATGACCCACGTCTATCGTGGCTGGGCCGACTGAGCACCGCCCTGAGCTCGCATAGTCGACATAGGCGGCCATACTGCAGAACAGGTTGCTGGAACTCGCCCATGGAAGCCGCCCCGCGCATGAAGCCCCTCTCGTTACACCACCTCGTTAACCTGCTGCTGTGTCTGTGCCTGCTGGGCTGCGCCTGGAGCACCGCCGCAGAGGCACGCACGGTCAGGGTCGGCGTGTACGCCAACGAACCAAAGATATTTGCCGATGCCAACGCACAGCCCTCGGGCATTCTCGGTGAACTGCTGCAGGCCATTGCCAACGAGGAACGCTGGCAGCTGCAGACAGTGCCCTGCGCCTGGCAGCAATGCCTGCAACTGCTGCAGGACGGCGAGATCGATCTGCTGCCGGACGTCGCCTTCAGCGAGGAGCGGGCACACCTGATGGACTTCCATCAGGTGCCTTCGCTGTTCAGTTGGTCACAGCTGTACAGCCACGAAGAGCTGCGCCTGCAGAGCGTGCTCGACCTGCGCGGCCTGCGTATCGCCGCGTTGGAGGGTTCGATTCAGTTCCAGTATCTGCAGAGCCTGCTCGATAGCTTCGGCCTGCAGGCGCAGATGATTCCGCTCAGCGACCTGAGCCAGGGCTTTGCCATGGTGCTTGCCGAGCAGGCCGATGCAGTGGTGGCCAATCAGCTGTTCGGTGACTATCACGCCGCCAACTACCGACTGAGCGCGACACCGATCATGTTCCAGCCGGCACAGCTGTTCTACGCCACGCGCAAGGGCGCCAACGCCGAGCTGCTCAGCGCCATCGACCAGCACCTGAAAAATTGGCAATCAGCGCCTGGTTCTATCTACTTTCAGGTGCTGCAGCGCTGGAGCGGCACACCTCAGCAGCGCAGCGTACCCGTCCTGTTCTGGTGGGGCCTGGCGCTGCTCGCCGCACTGCTGACGCTGGCCATTGGCGGCAGCCTGCTGTTACGCCGCCAGGTCGCGGACAAGACCCGACATCTCAAGACCAGCGAAGCGCGCCTCAATACCATCCTCGACAGCGTCGAGGCGCATATCTACATCAAGGGCCCGCAACTGCGTTATCAGTATGTCAATCGCAAGGTCTGCGAGCTGTTCGGCCGCAGCGCCGAACAGGTTATCGGCCATAGCGATGCCGACTTCTTCGACAGTGACACGGCGCAAGCACTGGGCATCAACGACCGACGCGTACTGGCTGGCGAGCGCATCGAGAGCGAGGAAACCAACCGTGATCGCTACGGCCGTAACGAGCGCACCTACTTTTCGGTGAAGCTGCCGCTGCGTGCGGCCGATGGCAGCATCTACGCCCTGTGCGGCATTTCCACCGACATCACCGAGCACAAGAAGAACCTCGAACAGATCCATCAACTCGCCTATTACGACGCGCTCACCGGCCTACCCAATCGCCGCCTGCTGCTCGAACACCTGCAGTTTGCCCTGGCCCGCAGCGCACGCAGTCGACGTGAGGGCGCGCTGCTGTTCATCGATCTGGACAATTTCAAGCAGCTCAATGACACCCTCGGCCATGACATGGGCGATCTGCTGCTGCAACAGGTCAGCGAGCGCCTGCTCAATCAGGTGCGCCTCGAAGACAGCCTGGCGCGCCTCGGCGGCGACGAATTCGTATTGATCCTGGAGAACCTCGAGCCCGAGCCTCAGGCTGCCATCGCCACTATCGAGCATGTCGCAGAAAAACTACTGCGCGCTCTGGCCACCCCGTTCGAGCTGCCCGGCTATAACCACAGCGGCAGCGCCAGCATCGGTGTCGCCTTGTTCTCGCAACCCCATGACAAGCCCGAGGAGCTGCTCAAGCACGCCGACCTAGCGATGTATGAAGCCAAGGCCGCCGGGCGCAATACCCTGTGCTTCTTCGACCCGCGCATGCAGCAGGCACTGGCGGCCCGCGCCACCCTGGAGCACGAGCTGCGCCGCGCTCTGAGCGAGGCTCAGCTGCTTCTGCACTACCAGCCGCAGGTGGATGAACGGGGTGAACTGCTCGGCGCCGAGGCACTGGTGCGCTGGCAACACCCACAGCGCGGTCTGGTACCGCCTGGCGAGTTCATCCCGCTGGCGGAAAGCACCGGGCTGATACTGCCCATGGGCCGCTGGATCCTGCACACCGCCTGCCAGCAACTCGCCTCATGGGCCAATGACCCGCAGCGCGCCGAGCTGACCGTGGCGATCAACGTCAGCGCCCGCCAATTCCATCATCCGGACTTCGTAACCGACGTGCTCAGCGCGCTACAGAAGACCGGAGCCAACCCCCACAAGCTGGAGTTGGAGCTGACCGAGAGCCAGCTGGTGCAGGACATCGAAGCGCTGATCAACAAGATGGGCCAGCTCAGAGCCTACGGCGTGCGCTTCTCGCTGGACGACTTCGGCACCGGCTACTCATCGCTCAGCTACCTGAAACGCCTGCCACTCGACCAGTTGAAGATCGACCGCAGCTTCGTTCGCGACCTGCTCGACAATGCCAGCGATACCGCCATCGTGCGGACCATTCTCGCTCTGGGGCAGGCGCTGGAGTTGCGCGTCATCGCCGAAGGCGTAGAGAGCCAGGCACAGCGCGATGCCTTGCTAAGCCTGGGCTGTCGCCACTTCCAGGGCTACCTGTATGGCGTCCCGCAGCCGGCCGAACAGATCGGCGTCTACGGTCGAGCCACCCTCGACCTGCAGCAGGGCTCAGCGTAAAGGCTCAGACGCGCACCGGCTCACGCAACGCCAGGCTGTCCACCAGACCGGCGGCGATAGCCATACCCACCAGCTCGGCCAGCGTCTCGGCCTGCATGCGTTTCATCACCCGTGAGCGATAGAGGTCGACGGTTTTCACGCTGATATCCAGCTGCTCGGCGACTTCACGGTTGGTGTAGCCGCGCACCAATGGCAAGAGCACGTCACGCTCACGCGGGGTGAGTTGATCGAGCCGTGCCTGGACTCCGGCCAGACGCGGATCGCGCCGGGTTAGAGGCTTGCGGCGCTCCAGCGCCTGCTGCACGCTGTCGAGCAGCAGTTGCTCGTTGTAGGGCTTCTCGATGAAATCCACCGCGCCGGCCTTGAACGCGCGCACGACGATGGGCACGTCGGCGTGACCGCTGACGAAAATTATCGGCAGGTCGATACCCCGTGCGCGCATTTCCTCCTGCACATTGAGCCCACCCATACCCGGCATGCGCACGTCGAGCAGCACACAGGCGTTGGCCGCCGCATCGCAGGCCTCGAGAAAGGCGCGACCGCTGGTGAACGGCACGCCCTTGAGGCCTACCGACTCCAGCAGCCAGAGCGTCGAGTCGAGCATGCCCTGGTCGTCATCGACCACGTAAACCAGTTGTTGCATCCCTGTGCTGCCCCTCTTGTTGTTATGCGTTTCATCGGGCGCGGCTAACGCCCCCTCGCACAGTTTGCATGCCCTGTGGGAGGGGCTTTAGCCGCGACTGTTCGACAACGACTCATCGTCCCTACCCAGCGGCAAGCGGCACTCCAGACACAGCCCGCCGCCTTCGACCGGGAAGGCCTCCAGCGCACCGCCGAAGCCTTCGATGATGCTGCGGCTCATGGACAGGCCTAGCCCCAGTCCATCGGCCTTGCTGGTGTAAAAGGGCGTGAACAGCTTGCCCATCTGTTCGTCGCTGACACCCGGCCCCTGATCGATCACCCGGATCGCCAGGTTGCCGTCCGCTTCGCTTGCCTCCAGACGGACCTGCGAAGGCGCGCCCGGATGCCGGTCGCGGTTGGCATCGATGGCATTGCGCAGCAGGTTGAGCAGTACCTGTTCGAGCAGCACGCGGTCGGCGAATACCGGCGGCAGATTGTCCGGCAACAGGTCGCTGACCGCCACCTGCGCCGTACCGGCCTCCCAGTTGCACAGGCGCACCGCTTCGCGCGCCACCTCGGCCAGGTTCAGCGCCTGCATGCGCCGCTGCCCCTTGCGCAGGAAAGCACGCAGGCGCTTGATCACGGCCGAGGCATGATTGGCGTGCTCGGTGATGCGTGCCAGGCCCTGGCCCACCTTGTCCACACCGGCCGGATCGCCGCCGACGCCCTGCAGGTAGCGCTGGCTGGCGCTGGCGTAGTTGACCACCGCCGCCAGCGGCTGGTTGATCTCATGGGCGATACCCGAGGCCAGCTCGCCCAGGGTGATCAGCCGCGTGGTATGCGCCAGCTCGTCCTCCAGGCGGCGCTTGTTCTCCTCGGCCTGGATGCGCGCGGTAATGTCGCGCGACACGCTGACCACCTCCACCACCGCACCGGTGTAAGTCTCGCGGATGGCGCGGCTGGCGGTCTCGAACCAGAGGTAGTGACCGTCGCGGTGGCGAATGCGATAGCTCATGGTGTGGTAGCCATCCTGCTCCAGTGCCTCGCGCGCCTGCTTGGCTTGCTGAGCCTGATCCTGCGGATGCAGCAGGCTGTCGACCGCCATGCCGCGTAGCTCTTCCGGCCAGTAGCCGAGCAACGTCCAACTGGCAGGCGTGGCGTCGAGGAACACGCCGTCCGGGGTGTGCCGGGAAATCAGGTCGGTGGTGTTCTCGGTGATCAGCCGATACAGCCGTCGCGCGCGCGCCGCTTCGCGCTGCTCGCGAATCTCCTGGGTCGCTTCGCGGCAGCGCGCCAGCACACGGCGCTCGGCAACATCGGGGATAAAGCTCCAGATCAGGATGCGCTCGCCGTCCTGTGCCTCCACTGCCTCGATCGCGCGCCCCTGCTCCAGGCAAGCACGCACCAACGGCACATGGTTGACTGGCAGCAGCGCGCCCGCCTGTGCCAGCGCACGGTCGCCGAGCAAGTTCTGCAGGGCCTGATTGAATTCCAACGCCCGTGCCTGCTCGTCGAGCAGCAGCGCCGGCTGCGGATCGGCCGACAGCAGCGGCGCGCTGCGCGCCATGCCACCGGCCAGCGCGATCAGTTGCGCCAGCAGCTCGCGCAGCCAGGGCAACCACTCCAGGCCGGCATCTTCGTCCACCTGCAGCAACAACAGGCCGGCACCACCCTCCTCCAGGCTCAGCGCCAGGGCCTGACCGTGATGAATAGCAGCGCGGCGCAGTCGACCCGCCAGCCAGCAGGGCAGCTGACGCACTGCTTCCAGGCTCAGGCAGGGCTGCGTCGTCAGCGCCTCGAACAAGGCCTGATCGCTGGCGGCCAGCGGATCACCCTGGCCCGGCGGCAAACGTGGCCCGCCATCTTCCTGGGCATAGGTGCGGCTGGCCGGCTGCCAGGTCAGGTACCAGGCCTGGCGTACCTGTGGGCAGCCCAGCACGGCGCGACGCAAAGCTGCCGCCCGCTCGTTGAGGGATGGCGCTTCGCGCTGGATACGCAGCCAGGCCTGCAGCGGCACGACCGCCTGATCACTCGAAAGACTCATATAGTAATTATTCTATAAAACCTTGGTACAACTTCCATAAAAAATAGAAATGACCTATAAATTACCGCCAGCAAGCTTCGGTAATGCCTGCATCATTACCGGAATAACCAGAGCTAACAATCAGCCAAAGGTGTATCCGCCATGTCGATCTACGAACAGGGCCTCGGCCGCGCCGCCGTCAACCATGTCGCCCTCAGCCCCCTTAGCTTCATCGAGCGTACCGCGGCGGTCTACCCGCGATATCCGGCGGTGGTGCATGGCTCGATTCGCCGCAACTGGGCCGAAACCTACGCGCGTTGCCGGCGCCTGGCTTCGGCGCTGGCCGGTCGCGGTATCGGCAAGGGCGACACGGTAGCGGTGATGCTGCCGAACATTCCGGCCATGCTCGAAGCGCATTTCGGCGTGCCGATGATCGGCGCGGTGCTCAACACCCTCAACGTGCGCCTGGACGCCGAAGCCATCGCCTTCATGCTGCAGCATGGCGAAGCCAAGGTGGTGATCGCCGACCGCGAGTTCTATGACGTGATCCATGCGGCCATCGGCATGCTCGACCACCCGCCGCTGGTGATCGACGTCGACGACCCCGAGTACGGCGAAGGCCAGGCAGTCAGCGATCTGGACTACGAGGCCTTCCTCGCCGAAGGCGACCCGGAATTCGCCTGGCAGTGGCCGACGGACGAGTGGCAGGCCATCAGCCTCAACTACACCTCCGGCACCACCGGCAACCCCAAGGGCGTGGTCTATCACCACCGCGGCGCCTTCCTCAACGCCATGGGCAACCAGATGACCTGGGCCATGGGCAACCACCCGGTCTACCTGTGGACCCTGCCGATGTTCCACTGCAATGGCTGGTGCTACCCCTGGACGATCACCGCCCTGGCGGGCGTGCACGTGTTCCTGCGCCGCGTCGACCCGGCGAAGATCCTCACCCTGATCCGTGACGAACAGGTCACCCACCTATGCGGCGCGCCCATCGTGCTCAATGCGCTGGTGAACATGCCGGCCGAGGCCAAGGCGGCCATCGATCATCCGGTCAAGGCCATGGTCGCCGGCGCTGCGCCACCCGCCAAGGTGATCGGCGCGGTGGAAGAAATGGGCATCGCCGTGACCCACGTCTACGGCCTCACCGAGGTCTATGGCCCGGTAACCCTGTGCGCCTGGCACGCCGAATGGGACGAGCTGCCGCTGGAACAACGCGCCACCATCAAGGCGCGCCAGGGCGTGCGCTACCCGACCCTGGAAGGGGTGATGGTGGCCGACCCGAAAACCCTGGAACCGGTACCGCGTGACGGCCAGACCATTGGCGAGATCTTCATGCGCGGCAACACGGTGATGAAGGGCTACCTGAAGAACCCCAGCGCTACCGCCGAGGCCTTCGAAGGCGGCTGGTTCCACACCGGCGACCTGGGCGTGTGCCACGCTGACGGCTACGTGGAAATCCGCGACCGCCTCAAGGACATCATCATCTCCGGCGGCGAGAACATCTCCACCATCGAGGTCGAGGGCGTGCTCTATCGCCACCCGGCGGTGCTGGAGGCGGCCGTGGTCGCCCGTCCGGACGAAAAATGGGGCGAGACGCCCTGCGCCTTCATCACCCTGAAGACCGGCCAGCAGGCCAGCGACAGCGAGATCATGAGCTTCTGCCGCGAGCACCTGGCCGGCTTCAAGGTGCCCAAGACCGTGGTCTTCACCCAGTTGCCGAAGACCAGCACCGGCAAGATCCAGAAGTTCGTCCTGCGCGATATGGCCAAGGCGCTGTAGAAGCCCCTCTCCCCGGCCCCTCTACCGCAAGCGGGAGAGGGGTGAATGAACCGCTTTCACAACAACAAGAACCGGCCCTGGCGGCCGACGGAGAACTCTCATGCAAATTTTCAAGCGCCGTGACGGCGACGAGCAACCGCACTGGCCTCTGGGCCCGTTCAAGCTGCGCCTGCCCTTCGTGCATTACCGCTGGGAAACCGCCGAGATGCTGCAGGCGCTGATCATGTTCGTGGTCAGCCTGGCGATGATCCCGCTGCTGGAGAAATACCTCGGCCTGCCCTACGACGTGGCCCTGGCTTACGTGGTGGTGTGCGGCATCGGCTTCATGCTGCCGGCGTTGCTCGGCGTGCCGCTGGTGCCGGGCTGGATCACCCCCGGCATCCCCGTGGTGCTGTTGTTTCTCGGCAACTACGAGCCGGGCCCTGCGGCCATTCAGGCACTGTTCGCCCTGCAGTTTCTGGTGTTCGTGATTTTTCTCTTCCTCGGCGTCACCCGCCTGGGCAGTGCACTGGTACGACTGATCCCCAACTCGATGAAGGGCGGCATCATCATCGGCGCCGGTATCGCCGCACTGATGGGCGAGATCAGCGCGGGCGGCCGCCTGGCCAACACGCCGATTTCCCTGGTGCTGGGCAGCCTGATCTGCCTGTACCTGATGTTTTCGGTGTCGTTCAAAGGCCTGACCGAGCGCGTGCCCTTCGCCCGCAAGATCGTCAACTACGGCATGGTGCCGGGCATGCTGATCGCCATTTTCATCGGCATCGGCGTGGGCGAGTACAAGATGCCGGACGTGAAATGGGGCATCACCGCGCCGGCCTTCGGCGAAATGTGGAACTACCTGCCGTTCAACGTCGGCTTCCCCGGCCTGGACGTGTTCATGCTGGCCGTGCCCACCGCGGTGATTGCCTACGTGATCGCCTTCGGCGACATCATCGTCGGCCAGTCGCTGATGCAGCGCGCCGATGAACTGCGCACCGACGAGGTAATCGAAAACAACGTCGACCGCATCCACCTGGTAACTGCCATCCGCAACGCCCTGCATGCCTTCTTCGCGCCCTACCCTGGCCTGGCCGGCCCGCTGTGGACGGCGGTGGCGGCGACCATGGCCGAACGCTACAAGTACGGCCGCAAGGCGATGGATTCGATCTACAGCGGCGCAGGCACCTTTTGGATCACCGGTTTCGCCGCGCTGTTCATGCTGCCGCTGGTCAGTTTCTTCCAGCCGGTACTGCCGATCGCCCTGTCGCTGACGCTGATCCTCACCGGCTACATCTGCCTGATGGTCGGCTTCGAGCAACTGAACAACAACACCGAGCGCGGCATCGCCGGCACCATGGGTGTGGTGCTCGCTGTCTACGGCGCGGGCTGGGGCCTGGCTGCAGGCGCCGCGCTGTACATCCTGGTCGAACGCACCCATCTGCTTAAATTCACCAGCGTCAAGGATAAGCCGCAAAGTCCGGCGGAAGCCGACTGACGGATTTCGTTCCACACGCGCCGCGCTCGTCGCGGCGCCACTGCTGTCGAGGTTGCACAATGCCCGAGTTCAACGCCCCGCTGCGCGATATGCGCTTCGTCCTCCATGAAGTCTTCCAGGCGCCGAGCCTGTGGGCACGTCTGCCGGCCCTGGCGGAAACCGTCGATGCCGACACCGCCGACGCCATCCTCGAAGAAGCGGCCAAGGTCACCGGCGGCCTGATCGCACCGCTCAATCGCAGCGGCGACGAGGAAGGCGCGCAGTGGGTCGACGGCGACGTGCGCACCCCGGCTGGTTTCCGCGAAGCCTACGCCACCTACACCGAAGGTGGCTGGGTCGGCCTCTCTGGCAACCCGAATTACGGCGGCATGGGCATGCCCAAGATGCTCGCCGTGGCCTTTGAAGAGATGCTCTACGCCGCTGGTTCCAGCTTCGCGCTGTATTCCGCGCTGAGTTCCGGCGCCTGCTTGGCCATCGATGCCCACGCCAGCGAAGAGTTGAAAACCACCTACCTGCCGCCGATGTACGAAGGCCGCTGGGCCGGCTCCATGTGCCTGACCGAGGCCCATGCCGGCACCGACCTGGGCATCATCAGAACCCGCGCCGAGCCGCAGGCCGACGGCAGCTACAGGATCACCGGCAGCAAGATCTTTATCACTGGCGGCGAGCAGGATCTGACCGAGAACATCATCCATCTGGTGCTGGCCAAGCTGCCGGACGCACCGGCCGGGCCGAAAGGCATCTCGCTGTTCCTGGTGCCCAAGGTAATGGTCGACGCCGATGGCAGCCTCGGCGCGCGCAATGCGGTGAGCTGCGGCTCGATCGAACACAAGATGGGCATCAAGGCTTCGGCCACCTGCGTGATGAACTTCGACGGCGCCACCGGTTACCTGATCGGCGAAGTCAACAAGGGCCTGGCGGCGATGTTCACCATGATGAACTACGAGCGCCTGTCCATCGGCATCCAGGGTATCGGCTGCGCCGAGGCCTCCTATCAGTCGGCCGTCAGCTACGCCCGCGAACGTATCCAGAGCCGCGCCGCCACCGGTCCGGTGGCGAAGGACAAGATCGCCGACCCGATCATCGTCCACGCCGACGTACGCCGCATGCTGCTGACCATGAAGGCGCTGAACGAGGGCGGTCGTGCCTTTGCCTGCTACGTTGGCCAGCAGCTCGACCTGGCCAAGTACGCCGAGGACGCCGGCGAGCGGCAGAACGCCGAAGCGCTGGTCGCCCTGCTGACACCTGTGGCCAAGGCCTTCTTCACCGACACCGGGCTGGAAAGCTGCGTACACGGCCAACAGGTATTCGGCGGCCACGGCTACATCCGCGAATGGGGCCAGGAGCAGTTGGTACGCGACGTGCGCATCGCGCAGATCTATGAAGGCACCAATGGCATCCAGGCGCTCGACCTGCTCGGGCGCAAGGTGGTGGCCAATGGCGGCGCCGCGCTGCGCCTGTTCGCCGGTGAAGTGCGTGACTTCGCCCATGCCCATGAATCGCCCTTCGGTGATCGCCTGGTGGAAGCGCTGGAACGCCTGGAAGCAGTCAGTGGCTGGCTGCTGGAGCAAGCCAAGAGCGAACCCAACGCCGTCGGTGCCGCCTCGGTGGAGTACCTGCATCTGTTCGGCTACGTCGCCTACGCCTACATGTGGGCACGCATGGCCGCCGTGGCGCAAAGCAAGCTGGGTGAAGACGAAGCCTTCTACGGCAGCAAGCTCGCGACCGCCGAGTTCTTCTTCGCCCGTCTGCTGCCGCGCACCCTGAGCCTGGAAGCGAGTATTCGTGGTGGTAGCCAGTCCTTGTATGGCCTGGCCGCCGAACAGTTCTAAACATAGGGCAGGTGCAATCCGCCACCGCCGAGCCGGCGGCCCTACAAGGTTGAGCGTGTTGCGCGGCGCTTCGGCGCCGCGTTTTTTTTATTCGAGCTTCGGCTGGCCCTGCCCAGCCGACGAGGAGTCCTTATGCGTGAAGTCGTGATAGTCGCCGCCTGCCGTACCGCCATCGGCAGCTTTCAGGGCGCATTGAGCCGCATACCCGCGCCGCAACTGGGCGCCGCGGTGATCCGTGAACTCCTGGCCCGCACGGGAATCGAGGGCGAGCAGATCGACGAAGTGATTCTCGGCCAGGTGCTCACCGCGGGTTCCGGGCAGAACCCGGCGCGCCAGAGTGTCCTGCTCGCCGGCCTGCCACATACGGTGCCGGCCATGACCCTGAACAAGGTCTGCGGCTCCGGCCTCAAGGCGGTGATCCTCGGCGCCCAGGCCATTCGCGGCGGCGATGCCGAGATCATCATCGCCGGCGGCCAGGAGAACATGAGCCTGGCGCCCTACGTCATGCCCGGCGCCCGTAGCGGCCTGCGCATGGGCCATGCGCAATTGGTCGACACGATGATTCAGGACGGCTTGTGGGATGCGTTCAACAATTACCACATGGGTATCACCGCCGAGAATCTGGCCGAGCAGTACGGCGTCACCCGCGCCGAGCAGGACGCCTTCGCCCTGCGTTCGCAGCAGCGCGCCCAGGCCGCCATCGACGCGGGGCGCTTTGCAGGCGAGATCGTCCCGGTGGAAATCCCCCAGCGCGGCGCCGAACCACTGCGCTTTGCCCAGGATGAACAACCGCGCGCCGGCACCAGCCTGGACAGCCTGGGCAAGCTGCGCCCGGCTTTCAAGAATGACGGCACGGTGACCGCAGGCAACGCCTCGACCCTCAACGATGGCGCCGCTGCCGTACTGCTGATGAGCGCCGAGAAAGCCGACGAACTGCAACTGCCGGTGCTGGCCCGTATCGCTGCCCACGCCAGCGCCGGGGTCGATCCGGCAGTGATGGGCATCGGCCCGGTATTCGCCAGTTGCAAGGCGCTGGAACGCGCCGGCTGGAGCCTGGAACAACTTGACCTGATCGAAGCTAACGAAGCCTTTGCCGCCCAGGCCATCGCCGTCGGCCGCGAACTGCATTGGGACAGCGCCAAGGTCAATGTCAACGGTGGCGCCATCGCCCTCGGCCACCCCATCGGCGCCTCCGGCTGCCGCATCCTGGTCAGCCTGGTCCATGAGATGCAGCGCCGCGATGCCCGTCGTGGCCTGGCCACCCTGTGCATCGGCGGCGGCCAGGGTGTGGCCCTGGCCATCGAACGCTGAAACAATCGCCACGAACGGACAAGAACAAGAGAAACCCCATGCGAACCCTGACCACCCTGACCGGCAACAGCCAGAAACTCGATGGCGGCGCCATGTTCGGCAACGCGCCCAAGGCCCTCTGGCAGCGCTGGATGCCGGCCGACGAACTGAACCGTATCGACCTCGGCTGCCGCGCCCTGCTGGTGCAGGAGGACGAGCGCAACATTCTTGTCGAGACCGGCATCGGCGCCTTCTTCAGCCCGGAGCTCAAGCAGCGCTTCGGCGTGCAGGAAGATCGCCACGTGCTGCTCGACAGCCTGGCAGCCGTCGGTCTGAGCGACGCCGATATCGACATCGTCGTATTGACCCACCTGCACTTCGACCATGCCGGCGGCCTGCTAGCCGCCTGGCAGGCGGATCAACCCGCACACCTGCTGTTTCCCAACGCACGCTTCGTCACAGGTCGTCGCCAATGGCAGCGCGCCTGCAATCCACACGCCCGCGATAAAGCCTCTTATATCCCGGAGCTGCTGGCTCTGCTGGAAGCCAGCGGCCGCCTGCAACTGATCGACGAAACCGACAGTTGCGAGCTACTCGGTCCAGACTGGCGCCTGCACTGGAGCGACGGCCACACACCGGGCCAGTTGCTGCCGGAGGTGGTCATGCCGGGTGGGCCGGTGGTGTTTCCCGGAGACCTGATCCCCGGAGCGCCCTGGGTGCACCTGCCGATCACCATGGGTTACGACCGCTTCCCCGAAGGCCTTATCGAGGAAAAGGAAGCACTGCTCAGCGATCTGTTTTCCCGGGGCGGCCGACTAGTGTTCACCCACGACCCGGATGTAGCGATGGGGCGGGTGACGCGAGATGAAAAAGGTCGCTACGGGCTCGATGAGGCGGCGAAAGCAGCACATCTGCTGGCAAACTGACGCCATCAGGCCTTGACGTGCTGGCCATGCGGCGCGAGCATGGCCGCTTGTTTTTTCGCCGTGCTCACGACCACGCCAGCGCCAGGACGGGGCTGTGCCTGACCAGCACAGACTGGCACCGCGTCGTGCTCACCTCGACAGACCTGGGGAACCGCTTCATGAGCCTGGCCTCTGTACGCGCCTTCTTCGCCGCCAAGGCGCCCGACATCGCGATCATCGAACTGCAGTCCAGCACCGCCACCGTGGCGCTGGCTGCCGAGGCGCATGGCGTATCGCCGGGACAGATCGCCAAGACCCTGGCCTTTCGCATCGCCGAACGCGACGTGCTGATCGTCGCCCGTGGCGACGCACGCATCGACAACCGCAAGATGAAGGAATGCTTCGGCGCCAAGTCGCGCATGCTCGATGCGCAAACGGTGATCGAGCTGACCAGCCACCCGGTGGGCGGCGTCTGCCCATTCGGCCTGGCTACACCGCTCAGTGTCTACTGCGACCGCTCGTTGCTGGCCTTCGATGAAGTCCTACCGGCGGCCGGCGCCACCCACAGCGCCGTACGCATCGCTCCGCAGCGCATGGCCGAACTGGTCGATGCCGAATGGATCGACGTGTGCCAGGAAGTGGAAACGGAAACCTGCTGAACGACGCCAGCAACGCCCCCCCCATAGGCTGCGCCAGCGCCTTCTCCGCACCGAGTTACAGCCCGCCGCTGATGCCCAGGCTCACGCCCAGCGCAGTGGCCAGTGACAGGGGCAGCAACAAGGTATCGAGCAGCGCACTGCCCGGCAGATCAAGCCTGGGATAGCTCGGCGCTTCGGCGCCGAAACGGTCCAGCGGGCAGCACCCGCCATTGATCGTGTACCAATCCAGCCGTGTGCCGGCGTAGACCACCGGCGCACCTGACTTGGCCGCGTCCAGCGTGCGCACGGTGGCACAGCCGCTCAGATTCAGCGCCAGCAACAGGGTGAGCGTTACAGACCGTCTCATCCGCGTTCGGTCCTTATTTCCACCAGCTTGCCATCGAGAAAACGCAGGTAGCGATAGACGCCATTGCGAGGCCCATACACCCATTGCTCGACTGTCACGCCGCCACCCTGCGGACTGCTGGGTGGTGTCACCTCACGCTGATCGGGTTCACCGCATTTGCGCAGTACCTCGACGCTACGCTCGCCCTCGTAAACCAGGGCGGTACCGCAGCGCATGGAGGCCTCTGCAACCGGCAGCAACGACAACGTGAAGACGCTTCCCAACACACAGCGACTCGCAATGGACATCAGCACTCTCCTTAGTCATCTGATACCAAATGATGCTCGCCCCAGCGCGGCAGCATGTCCTGGGGGATATTCAGGCAATTGAGGATGCGCGCCACGACGAAATCCACCAGATCATCCAGCGTTTGCGGCTGGTGATAGAACCCCGGTGATGCCGGCAGGATGGTCACACCCAGATTCGACAGCTTGAGCATGTTCTCCAGATGGATGCTCGAATACGGCGCCTCACGCGGCACCAGGATCAGCTGGCGGCGCTCCTTCAGCGCCACATCGGCGGCGCGCTCGATCAGGTTGTTGCAGGCACCGGCAGCGATGGCCGACAAGGTGCCGGTGCTGCACGGCACCACCACCATGGCAGTGGGCGCGCCGGAGCCGGAGGCGGCCGGGGCCATCCAGTCCTCCTTGCCGTAGACGCGGATCTGCCCTGGCGCCGCACCGGTGTACTCGGTCAGGAACTGGGCCATGGACTGCGGCTTGGCCGGTAGCGCCACGTCGGTCTCGGTGGCCATCACCAACTGCGCAGCCTTGGAGATCAGGAAGTGCACTTCGCGCTCTTCCTGCACCAGGCAGTCGAGCAGGCGCAGGCCGTATTGCGCGCCCGAGGCGCCGGTCATGGCCAGGGTTATTCTCTCAGGGCCAGACATTTATCCCTCCAGAGCTGCTGCCAGCTTGCCGTGCAAACCGCCGAAGCCACCGTTGCTCATGACCACCACTTGGGTACCGGGGCGCGCCAGGGCCTTCACACCATCGATGATCGACTCCAGCGAGTCGCACACCCGCGTCGGGTTGCGCGCCTGCGCCACGGTGGCGGCCAGGTCCCAGCCAAGATTCGGCGGCGCGTACCAGAACACCGCATCGGCCTGTTCGGCGGACTCGGCCAGGCCGTCACGATGGGCGCCGAGTTTCATCGAATTGGAGCGCGGCTCGATCACCGCGATCACCTGAGTATCGTCACCAACACGCTTGCGCAGGCCATCGAGTGTGGTCGCGATGGCCGTGGGGTGATGGGCGAAGTCGTCGAAAATGGTCACTCCGCCTACCTCGGCGACTTTCTCCATACGCCGCTTGGCATTGATGAACTGGCCCAGTGCCTCGATGCCCAGCGCCGGCACCACGCCGACATGGCGCGCTGCAGCGAGTACGGCCAGGGCGTTGGCGACGTTGTGTTGGCCGGTCAGGTTCCACTCCACGGTACCCTCGACCTTGCCGTCGAAGCTCACCTCAAAGCGCGAGCCATCCGCACTGAGCAAACGTGCCTGCCACTGGCCGCCTTCGCCGGTGGTCTGCACGGGCGTCCAGCAGCCCATCTCGATCACCCGCGCCAGCGCGGTTTCGCTGGCCGGGTGGATGACCAGGCCTTCGCTGGGAATGATCCGTACCAGATGGTGGAACTGCCGCTCGATAGCCGCCAGATCCGGGAAGATGTCAGCGTGATCGAATTCCAGGTTATTGAGGATCGCCGTGCGCGGGCGGTAGTGGACGAACTTGCTGCGCTTGTCGAAGAAGGCGCTGTCGTACTCGTCGGCCTCGACCACGAAGAACGGCGTATCGCCCAGGCGCGCGGAAATCCCGAAATTTTGCGGCACGCCGCCAATCAGAAAGCCCGGCGCCATGCCTGCGTGCTCCAGCACCCAGGCCAGCATGCTCGAACTGCTGGTCTTGCCATGGGTGCCGGCCACCGCCATCACCCAGCGCCCCTGCAGCACGTGATCAGCCAGCCACTGCGGGCCGGACACATAAGGCAGACCCTTGTTCAGCACGTATTCCACCGCCGGGTTGCCACGGCTCATGGCATTACCCACCACCACCAGATCGGGCGCCGGCTGCAGGTGCGCCGGATCAAAGCCCTGCATCAGCTCGATGCCCTGAGCCTCCAGCTGAGTGCTCATGGGCGGGTAAACATTGGCATCGGACCCAGTGACGCGATGGCCGAGCTCCTTGGCCAGCACCGCGAGCGAGCCCATGAAGGTGCCGCAGATGCCGAGAATATGAATGTGCATGGATGTCCTCTGAACACGCCCTACTCGTAGGGCTTAAAGCGATGGCGGCAGGTTAGCACAGCGCCCGCCAGGCGGCTGCTGCGCCCAGTTCAGACAGATGCACCAATACCAAGTTGCTCGGCCTCGGGAAAATCAAACGCTTGCTTGGATTGCGCTTTCAACTGGCTTTGAGGCAGCATCGGCTGACCCGCTGGCACAACAGCTGCATCGCCACTGCTGCCCCACCATAGAGAAAAGCCGAGGCCCACCATGCGCATCGTCCAAGCCACCCTGGAGCACCTGGACCTGTTGACCCCGCTGTTCGTCAAATACCGCGAGTTCTACAACGAGCTGCCCTACCCCGAGTCGTCACGCAAGTTCCTCGAGAAGCGCCTGCGCCGCAAGGAATCGGTGATTTATCTGGCTCTGGCCGACGACGAAGACAAGCTGCTCGGCTTCTGCCAGCTCTATCCCAGCTACTCCTCTCTGTCGCTCAAGCGCGTGTGGATTCTCAACGACATCTATGTCGCCGAGGATGCTCGCCGCCAACTGGTAGCCGACCGCCTGCTGCACACCGCCAAGCAGATGGCCAAGGAAACCAACGCCGTGCGTATGCGCGTGGCCACCAGCCGCGACAACGAGGTGGCGCAGAAGGTCTACGAGTCCATCGGTTTCGTCGAGGACGAGCAGTTCAAGAACTACGTACTACCGATCAACTCCGATTGATCGACTCGCAGGTGTAGCGTCTGCCCGTCAGCCGCCGAGGCTGAGCAGCAGCCCCAATAGCAATGGCAACGTGACCAGACCCAACGCAGCCAGGCGTGCCGGCTGCATTGGCACGCGCCGCATCGCTTGACTGCGACGCGCCTGCAAGGGCTGCTGCAATGCCAGCTGAAACTCCGACAGCGCCTCGAAACGTGCCTGTGGCTGCGGCGCCAGGGCGCGGGCCAGCACGCCATCCCAGCCTTGCGGGACATGCACGGTAAAGGTCGCCAAGGGCACATAACAGTGTTCAGGCCTGACGTCGCCGCGCGCCGCCTCTGGCCATTGCCCCGACATCAGCCAGTAGATCAGCGCCGCCAGGGCGAACTGATCGGCACGACCATCCAGTGCTCGCCCGCTGCGCAGTTCCGGCGCCAGCGGTACAGCCTGTTCAGGCAAAGACTGACGCGCCACACCGGGCAGGATCGCAGCTGCACCAGGCAGAAACAGCACGCGCCCGTCATCACCGAGCAGGATCTGCCTCGGGCTCAACCAAAGCCCCTGCATGCCACGGCGCTGCAGCGAACGCACGGCGGCGATCAGTTGCGTCACTATCCCTATCAGCGTCTGCGTATCCGGCGCCCCATGAGCAGCCACCCAATCGAACAGGTTGCGCATGCCGCGAGGCGGTTTGGCCAGCACCAGGTATGCGTGGCTGCGCGCCTGATGCGGCGACAGTACCTGCGGCAACGCCTGCTGCGTACTGCGTCGCAGAGCCCACTCGTGCTGCCAGAAGGCTTCGCCTGCCTCGTCTTCGGCGAACCAGAGCACGGCTTCCCGCCCGGATTCATCACGCCCGAGATATACCCGTCCAGGCGGACCATAAGGACATTGGCGCAACAGCGTCCAGCCATCGAGCTGCTGGCCGCAGGCGATCTGCATCAGCGCCGGACACGCCACAGCGGACGGTGCCGGCGCCAGACACTGGGTTTCCCCCAGACGCAGCAGAACTGCAGCGCCGGGAGCCTGCAACAGCGGCTTCAGCCGCTCGCCCAAGCTACCCTCCGCCTGGATACATAGCCCTTGCAGATCACTCACATCGAGTAGCGGTTGCGGCGCCAGCAACAGATGCTCGCCGCGGCTCGGCAACAGACTGTGCTGAACCAACGCCAACTCGGCCTGAGCACCGAGAGCCTGCCCCTCACGCCCTGCCAGGACTTGCAAGACACCTTTGTGCGCACGCGCCAGACCGACACTACCCGCCTGCAGAAACTGCAACTCATCGCCCTGCATCAGCAACACACCGGCATGCAAGTCGGCGGCGCCCCGTCCGGCCTGCTGCCGCCTGAACAGCTGTAGGTTCAGCGCGGCCAGCACCTGTCGCGCCGCCTGGGTTTCACTCCAGCCCTCAGGCGTACAGCGAAAATCGGCGAACAGGGCGTCCAGATGACGCTCCAGGCTTTGCACCACATCGGGGCAGTGGCGCGCCCAAAGCAGCACGACCAGCAGCAACGGCGGACGCTGCTGGCGACCGGCCAGCCACATCGCCCGAGCCCGCGCGGCCTGGTGCGGCAAGTCCAGCCCGGTGCCTCTCGCCAGCTTGATTCCCGGATGTTCCAGCAGTTGTAGCGCCATGCTCAGCCCTCCTGCTGCAGCGAAGCTGCAAGAGGCGTTGCAGCCTTTATGCCGACTTGTAGCGAGCGCTTGGCGCCCTTATGGTGGCCGGGTCCTCCCAACGAGCCCGCATGCATGTGGTCCTTCAAGGCCTGGCGCCGCCGTCGCACCCTCGAAAACAACCCTGTCGATCCCGCACACTGGGCCGAAGTACGCAGACGCCTGCCGATCCTCGATGGCCTCGACGAGCGTGAAGAGCAGCAATTACGCGAACGCGCCGTGCTGTTTCTGCATGACAAGCACCTGACCGCCCTGCCGGGCCTGCAGCTCGGCCCGGTCGAGTACCTGCTGCTAGCAGCCCAGGCGCAATTGCCGCTACTGCACCTGGGCGATCTGGACTGGTACCGGGGGTTTCACGAAATCGTCCTATACCCGGATGACTTCGTGAGCCCGCAGCGCCACCGCGACGCCAGCGGTATCGAACACGAATGGGACGACGCGCGCAGCGGCGAGGCCTGGCAACAAGGCCCGGTGATCCTCGCCTGGCCGGGCGTCGAAAGCAGCGGCGGCTGGGAAGGCTACAACCTGGTGATCCACGAACTGGCGCACAAGCTGGACATGCTCGAAGGCGGTGCCAATGGCCTGCCACCGCTGCACCGCGATATGCGCGTACAGGACTGGGCCAACGCCATGCAGAGCGCCTATGACGCGCTGAACGCCGAGTTGGACGCCAATCCCGAGGCCGAAACGGCTATCGACCCCTACGCCGCCGAAGACCCCGCCGAGTTCTTCGCGGTCACCAGCGAATACTTCTTCAGCGCACCGGACCTGCTGGCTGAAGCCTTTCCCGAGGTCTACCGGCAGCTGGCGCAGTTCTACCGCCAGGACAGCCTGGCGCGATTGCGACGGCTGCAAGCGGAACACCCCGACTACAGGACGGTCGAAAACGCGACCAATGGCTGAGTAGGCCGCCGTAGTAACGCATTGCGAATACGCCTATAATGCGCCCCACTTTTTTGGCCCTCCCTGGGAGTTTCCCCCATGAGCTACAGCAAGATCCCGGCTGGTAAAGACCTGCCGAACGACATCTACGTTGCCATCGAAATCCCGGCCAACCACGCGCCGATCAAATACGAAATCGACCACGACACCGATTGCCTGATGGTCGATCGCTTCATGGCCACCCCGATGTTCTACCCGGCCAACTACGGTTTCATCCCGCACACCCTGGCTGACGACGGCGACCCCCTCGACGTGCTGGTCGTGACCCCTTATCCGGTAGCGCCGGGTTCGGTGATCCGCGCTCGTCCGGTCGGCGTACTGCACATGAGCGACGAAGCCGGCGGCGACGCCAAGCTGGTTGCCGTTCCGCACGACAAACTGACCGTTCTGTACAAAGACGTTCAGGAATACACCGACCTGCCCGCGCTGCTGATCGAGCAGATCAAGCACTTCTTCGAGAACTACAAGGATCTGGAGAAGGGCAAGTGGGTCAAGGTAGAAGGCTGGGGCGGCGCTGAAGAAGCCCGCGGCCTGATCAACAAGGCAGTCGCGGCTTACCAAAAATAAGCCCTGACCACCTCCTAAAAGCCGGCCACAAGCCGGCTTTTTTATTGCCTTTCACCAGGCAACCTGTACAAATTCGTTACACCCAGGCAAAACGGCAATGTGCCGGTATGCTGTAGTTGATGGGTAAATTGATCAGCCAAGGCACGTGGATATGATGAACCTGACCGTACGCAATCGAATCATCGTCAGCTTCCTGCTGATCATCGCCATTCTGTTCCTGCTGGCCGGCGTCTCCTACATGCGCCTGGTCAAGATCGAGAACGAGGCCAATGGCATCCGCAACGAGTCGATCCCGGGCCTGTATTACCCGAGCAAGGCACAAGACCTCTGGTCCCGTCACATGCTTGGCACTCGCCGCTTGCTGTTGCGCGCCGTCGATGAAGACGTTGCCACCCTGCTGGACAACTACCGCGACCAATTCGCCACGCAGATGCAGGCGCTCGACGAGGAGTTCGGCCGCTACCAGAGTGCCACGGCAGACGAGCAGGAGCTGGCGCTGGCCGAACAGTTCCGTCAGGTGCAGCACCAGTATCTGAACCGGCACGGACAATTGCTCGACAGCCTGCCGAGCCTTGCACCCAAACAGGCTCGCCAATTCAGCGCCGAACGCGTGTTTCCCGAGTGGGAAAAAGGTGAAAGCCTACTGAGCGAGCTGATCGAAATGAATCGCGGCCAGGCCGATGCCGCCGCGCGTGAGATTCGCAGCGCAGTGCGGATCATGGAGGCGGGGTTGCTGATCGCCATCCTGCTGGCCATCCTCGTCTCCGCCGTCTGCGGCTGGCTGCTGATGAGCGCCATCACCACCCCCGTGAACCGCATCGTCAGCATCCTCAAATCCCTGGAAAGCGGCGACCTGTCGGCGAAACTCGACATGCACCGCCGCGACGAATTCAACGCCATCGAGCTGGGCTTCAACAGCATGGTCGGCGAGCTCAAGAACCTGGTCGGCAACGCCCAGCGCTCTGCAGTGCAGATGACCACCTCGGTCACCGAGATCGCCGCCACCTCGCGTCAGCAGCAGGCCACGGCCACCGAAACCGCTGCCACCACCACTGAAATAGGCGCAACTTCACGGGAGATCGCGGCCACTTCGCGCGATCTGGTCCGCACCATGGGTGAAGTCTCCGACAACGCCGAGCAGACCTCGATTCTCGCCGGCACCGGCCAGTTGGGCCTGGCCCGCATGGAAGAGATCATGCACCAGGTGATGGGCGCGGCCGATGTGGTCAACGGCAAGCTGTCGATCCTCAACGAGAAGGCCGGCAACATCACCCAGGTGGTCACCACCATCGTCAAGGTGGCCGACCAGACCAACCTGCTGTCGCTCAACGCCGCCATCGAGGCGGAAAAGGCCGGCGAGTACGGCAAGGGTTTTGCCGTAGTGGCCGTGGAAGTGCGTCGCCTGGCCGACCAGACCGCCGTGGCCACCTACGACATCGAGCAGATGGTGCGCGAGATCCAGTCCGCTGTATCGGCCGGCGTGATGGGCATGGATAAGTTCTCCGAAGAGGTGCGCCGCGGCATCGGCGAGATGGCGCAGATGGGTGACCAGCTCAGCCAGATCATTCAGCAGGTGCAGGCCCTGGCGCCGCGTATCCAGATGGTCAACGAAGGCATGCAGGCGCAGTCCACCGGCGCCGAACAGATCAACCAGGCATTGGTGCAGCTCGGTGAAGCCAGCAGCCAGACCGTCGATTCGCTGCGTCAGGCTGGCGCCGCCATCGATGAACTCAACCAGGTGGCCAACAACCTGCGCGTTGGCGTCAGCCGCTTCAAGGTCTGAACATGCCAGCCCCCAGCAAAGCAGCAGCGGGTGAACTGCACCTGCAGTTCACGCTCGGTGATGATCGCTACGCCCTTCCCGCCAGTCAGGTGGTCGAAGTGCTGCCGCTACGCCGTCTGAAACAGGTGCCCGAAGCGCCGCTGTGGGTAGCCGGGTTGTTCGAGCATCGCGGTCGAGTGACCCCAGTGATCGATCTCAGCCATCGCGTGCTGGGGCGCGCCGCCCAATCCCGCAGCAGCACACGCGTGGTGCTGGTGCGCTTCGACCTGCAGTTGGGTGAGCAGTCGCCAGTGCTAGGGCTGATTCTGGAGCAGGCCACCGACACCCTGCGCCTGCCCAGGGAGGCGTTCAAGGCCAGCGGCCTGGAAGCGGGCCAGGCGGACTACCTGGGGCCGCTGCAGCGTGATGCCCGTGGCATGATCCAGCGCATCGAGGTCGCCGGGTTGCTCGACGACGAGGTACGCGCCCTGCTGTTCCAACCTGCGGACCAGGGCTGACGGCATGATCGAGCATATCGAGCGCCTGCTGAAAAGCCGTATCGGCCTGGAAGCCGAATCGGTCGGCCGCACGGTGATCGAACGCGCCGTGCGCCAACGCATGAGCGCCCTCGGCCAGCAGAACCTGGAAGGCTACTGGACCACCCTTGGCGGCTCGACGCGCGAACAGCAGGCGCTGGTGGAAGCAGTGGTGGTGCCGGAAACCTGGTTCTTCCGCTACCCGGAGTCGTTCAATGCGCTGGCCAGCTTGGCTCAGGAGCGTCATGCGCAGTTGCATGGCGGCCGGCCGCTGCGCCTGATCAGCCTGCCAAGCTCCAGCGGTGAAGAGCCCTACTCCATCGCCATGACCCTGCTCGATGCCGGTTTTTCCGCCGAGCAGTTCCAGATCGACGCGCTGGACGTCAGCGACAAGGTGCTGGAGCAGGCTCGCAAGGGCCTCTACGGGCGCAACTCGTTCCGCGGTGATGCCCTGACCTTTCGTGATCGTTTCTTTCACGAGCAGGACGCCGGAAGTTTTCTCCTCGACGAACGGGTGCGCACGTGCGTCAGGCTGCGCACCGGTAACCTGCTCGATCCCAGCCTGTTCGCTGGCGAGCCCAGCTACGACTTCATCTTCTGCCGCAACCTGCTGATCTACTTCGACCGCCCAACCCAGGTGCGCGTGCTGGAGCTGCTCAAGCGCCAACTGCAAGAAGGCGGCACGCTGTTCATCGGCCCGGCCGAGGCCAGCCTGGCCAGCCAGAACGGTTTGCAGGCGCTGGGTCGGCAGCAGACCTTCGCCTTTCGCTTGGCCCCGGCCCAGACGCCCATCAGCGCAGCGCCACGAGCGCCTGCCCCGCGTACGCGCCTGGCGGTGGTTACAGTACCGCGCCCTGTCCCGCCAAGCCGACCACGACCGCTGGGTAGAACACTCAGCGCAGCGGTGCCGGCAACGGTCGTAACGGATACCTGGGCCGACGTCGCCAGCCTGGCCAACGCCGGCCGCACCGACGAGGCGCGCCAGCGCACTGAGCAGCACTTGCAGCAGAACGGCCCCAGCGCTACAGCCTATTACTGGCTGGGCCTGCTCTGCGACGCGGCAGGCCAGGGCGATCAGGCCTGCGCCTACTACCGCAAGGCGATCTATCTCGAACCACAGCACCGCGAGGCGCTCACTCATCTGGCCGCACACCTGGAAGCGCAAGGCGACCAGAGCGGCGCCCAGCGCCTGTATCGACGAGCGCAGAACCCCGGGGTAGGCGAAGGTGACTGATCAGGACCTGCTATACAGCCAACCCGCCGTCGACGACTGCTGGAATCGCATCGGCGTTTTTGGCGACAAGAGTTGCCCGCAGCTGGAGCGGCATATCCATTGCCGCAACTGCGAGGTTTACGGCGCGGCGGCCATCGCCCTGCTCGACCGTTACGGCAGCACGCTGGAGCGTGGCGATGACGACTACGGCCAGGGCGAAACTCAAGAGGCGCAGGGCGAACAGCGCTCGCTGCTGATTTTCCGCCTTGGCGAGCAATGGCTGGCCATCGCCACGCGCTGCCTGGCCGAGGTCATGCCGGTGTCGCCGATTCACGTGCTGCCGCACCGCAACAGCCGTGGCCTGCTAGGTGTAACCAACGTGCGCGGCACCCTGGTCGCCTGCTTGTCGCTGGCCGAGCTGCTCGACCTCGACACGCAGCAGGATGCGCGCCGCAGCGAACGCCGGGTGATACCGCGCATGCTGATTCTGGAAAGCGGCAGTGGCCCGCTAGTGATACCGGTGGATGAAGTCAGCGGCATCCAGCGAATCCCAGTGGCGCGCATCAGTAGCACCAAACACGACGACAAGCGCGCCATCAGCCGCTTCACCGCCGGCGTCCTGCAATGGCAGGAACAGAGCATTACCCTGCTCGACGACGAACAATTGCTGCAAACCATGATCGGGAGCCTCGCGTGACACCGGACCAGATGAGGGATGCATCGCTACTCGACCTGTTCCGGCTGGAGGCCGAGGCACAGAAGCAGGTGCTCGATACCGGCCTGCTGATTCTCGAGCGTGACCCGACCAACGCCAGCCAGCTGGAAGCCTGCATGCGCGCCGCGCACTCGCTCAAGGGTGCAGCGCGCATCGTCGGCCTGGACAATGGCGTGCAGGTCGCCCACGCCATGGAAGACTTGCTGGTCGCCGCCCAGGAAGGCCTGCTGCGCCTGCTGCCCGACCACATCGACGCCCTGCTGCAAGGTTCCGACCTGCTCCTGCGCATCGGCCAGGCGCAACAGGACGCCGAGCTGGAAGCGCGGGTGGAAACCGTCACCACGCGCCTGCAGGTGCTGCTTGGCAACGCCGTGCCGGCGCTGCGCGTGCAGCCAGGTGAAAGCGCCGCGTTTGTCGCCGAAACGGCAGCCCCCAACAAACCCGAACCACTCCCGACAACTGCGCCACAAGCAGCCGAGCCGGTCGCCGACGAACGCATCAGTCGGGTATTGCGGGTGTCGGCCGAACGCTTCGATCACCTGATCGACCTGTCCGGTAAATCGCTGGTGGAGTTCCAGCGCACCAAGCCGCTGAACGATTCGCTGCATCGCCTCAAGCGCCAGCAGGAGTCGGCACGACGTACCCTGGAGAGCCTGCGCGAGCACCTGCTCGGCACGGACCTGGACGCCTCCGCCCATGCGCTGTTCGCCGAGAGCCGCAACCTGCTGATCGAATGCCAGCAACAGCTGCAAGCCCATCAGGAACTGTTCGACGACTTCGTCTGGTACGGCGGGCAACGCACGCAGCAACTCTACGACCTGGCCCTGGCTTCACGCATGCGTCCCTTCGCCGACGTGCTCACCGGGCAGACACGTATGCTGCGTGACCTGGGCCGCTCGCTGGGCAAGCAGGTGCGCCTGGAAATCGAGGGAGAAAACACCCAGGTCGACCGCGACGTACTGGAGCGCCTGGAAGCCCCCCTGACGCACCTGCTGCGCAACGCTGTCGATCACGGCATCGAGCCGCCGGCGCTACGCGCTCGCAAGGGCAAGCCGGAAGAAGGTGTGGTGCAACTGCGCGCGCGTCATCACGCCGGCATGCTGGTACTGGAGGTCAGCGACGACGGCGCTGGCATCGACCTCGAGCGCGTTGCCCAGGCGGTGATCAAACGCCGTTTCGCCACCGCCGAGCAGGTCGAGCAGATGACCGAGGAAGAGCTGCTGGCCTTCCTCTTCCTGCCCGGTTTCAGCATGAGCCAGCAGGTCACCGAAGTCTCCGGGCGCGGTGTCGGCCTCGACGTGGTGCAACACGAGATTCGCCGCATGCGCGGCAACGTGCGGCTGCTGCAGAACCCCGACCAGGGCTGCCTGTTCCACCTCGAACTGCCATTGACGCTCTCGGTGGTGCGCGCCCTGGTAGTGACCATCGGCGGCGAGGCCTATGCCTTCCCGCTGGCACAGATCGAACGCATGCTGCGCCTGCCACGCAGCGCCATCGTCCAGCTCGAGGGGCGCCAGCACTTCTGGCTGGAAGACGAGCACGTCGGCCTGATCTCCGCCGCACAGCTGCTGCAATGCAATGAGAAACAGGGCGATGATGACAGCATCCCCATCGTGCTGATTCGCGACCGCGAGCAATACCACGGTCTGGCGGTCGAAGCCTTCCTCGGCGAGTTCACCCTGGTGCTGATGCCCCTCGATGGACGCCTGGGCAAGGTGCGCGACGTCGCGGCCGGCGCACTGCTGCACGACGGCACGCCGGTGCTGATCCTCGACGTCGACGACCTGCTCAACTCGGTGAGTAAATTGCTTGGCACCGGTCACCTGGAGCGTGTCGACCATGCCAGCCATGCGCGCCAGACTGTCAGCAAGCGCGTGCTGGTGGTGGATGACTCGCTCACCGTGCGCGAACTGGAGCGCAAACTGCTGCTCAGCCGCGGTTATCAGGTATCGGTCGCCGTCGACGGCATGGATGGCTGGAACGCCCTGCGTGCCGAGACCTTCGACCTGCTGATCACCGATATCGACATGCCGCGCATGGACGGTATCGAGCTGGTCACCCTGGTGCGCCAGGACCCACGCCTGCGCTCGCTGCCAGTGATGGTGGTGTCGTACAAGGATCGCGAGGAAGATCGCCGCCGCGGCCTGGAGGCCGGCGCCGATTATTACCTGGCCAAGGCCAGCTTCCACGACGAAGCGCTGCTGGATGCCGTACAAACCCTGATCGGTGAGGCCCGCGAATGAGGATCGCCATTGCCAACGACATGCCCCTGGCGGGCGAAGCCCTGCGCCGTGCGCTGGCGGCAGAACCCGAATACCAGTTGATCTGGGTCGCCGGCAACGGCGAGGAAGCAGTCAGCCGCTGCCGCGACGACCTACCCGACCTGCTGCTGATGGACATGCTCATGCCCGGCATGGACGGCGTGGAAGCGACCCGACGGATCATGCACGACACCCCCTGCGCCATTCTCATCGTCACCTCGGATGTCGAGCGCAACATGTCACGGGTGTTCGACGCCATGGGCGCCGGTGCGCTGGATGTGGTTGCCGCGCCGTCGCTTGGCCCGCAGCAGGTGCTCGACGCCGCGACCGTGCGGCGCAAGATCCACAACATCGCCTGGATGATCGGCCACAAGACCTCGCGCTCGGTCAAACCGCCCCCCATGCGCAGCACTGAAGGCCGCAGCAAGAGCCTGGTGGCCATCGGTGCATCGGCGGGCGGCCCAGCCTCGCTGGTGGAGCTGCTGCGGCAGATCCCGGCGGATTTTCCTGCCAGCATCGTGCTGGTGCAGCATGTCGACGAAGTCTTCGCCGCCGGCATGGCCCAGTGGCTCGGCAGTGAATCGCACATACCCGTGCGCCTGGCGCGGGAAGGCGAAGGGTTGCAACCGGCGACCGTGCTGCTGGCCGGCACCAACAACCACCTCTACCTGGCGCCCGAGGGGCGCCTGGTCTATCGACGCGAACCTGCCGATCAGGTCTACCGGCCCTCTATCGATGTATTCTTCGAAAGTGTGGCCACCTACTGGCGAGGTGATGCTATCGGCGTGTTGCTGACGGGCATGGGCAGCGATGGTGCCAGGGGCCTGAAGCTGATGCGCGAACGCGGCTTTCATACCATCGCCCAGGACCAGGCCAGCAGCGCCGTCTACGGCATGCCCAAGGCCGCCGTGGCACTAGGCGCCGCAGCAGAAGTGCTAGCCCTGGACAGAATTCCCACGCGCCTGATCGAGCGCCTGGGCTAAAAACGCCAACCGCGGCCAAAGCAGCCGCGTAACCTACGAAAAAAGGCGGAGACGCGCTTATGCAACGGCCTCAAGATAACTCCAACCATCATAACGGCTTGCCCGACTATTCGATGATGGTGCTGCTGGTCGACGACCAGGCCATGATCGGCGAAGCCGTGCGACGTGCCCTGAGTGAAGAGAGCGACATCGACTTCCACTTCTGCTCCGACCCGCACCAGGCGCTGAGCGTGGCCCAGCAGATCAAGCCGACGGTGATCCTTCAGGACCTGATCATGCCCGGTGTCGACGGCCTCGAGCTGCTCGCCCAATACCGCGCGGCGCCCGGCCTGAGTGATGTGCCGATCATCGTGCTGTCGACCAAGGAAGACCCCAAGGTCAAGAGCGCCGCCTTCACCGCCGGAGCCAACGATTACCTGGTCAAACTGCCGGACGTGATCGAGCTGCTCGCACGCATTCGCTACCACTCGCGCTCCTACCTGACCATGCTGCAGCGCGACGAAGCCTACCGTGCACTACGCGAGAGTCAGCAGCAGTTGCTCAATACCAACCTGGTGCTGCAGCGCCTGATCAAGTCCGACGGTCTCACCGGCCTGGCCAACCGCCGCCATTTCGACGAATACCTGGAGATCGAGTGGAAGCGCGCCCTGCGCGACCAGAGCGAACTGTCGCTACTGATGATCGACGTCGACTATTTCAAGGCCTACAACGACCAGCACGGCCACGTCGCTGGCGATGAAGTGTTGCGCCGCGTTGGCGAGTCGCTGCGCGGCAGTTGCACACGCGCCACCGACCTGGCGGCCCGCTACGGTGGCGAGGAATTTGCCGTGATCATGCCTGGCACCGCAGCCGGCGGTGCGCGCCTGCAGGCAGAAAAAATCCGCCGCGCGGTCGAAGCGCTAGGTATTCCCCACAACCTGCCCAAACCCGGCTCGCCAATCAGTGTGAGCATCGGAATTGCCACCGTCAGGCCCTCCCCCGAGCGCGATCCACTGAGCCTGGTGATTAAGGCCGATGAAGGCCTGTACCTGGCCAAGCACAGCGGCCGCAATCAGGTGGCGCAGGCAGGCGAAAACCACTGAGCCCGCTCGACGGGCGGTAATCGCCCACTTTCCTGACCCTCTTCGGCTCTGCCGAGATTCGTCGTAACCCGCGCATCTACTGATGCCTGCCGCCCTACCCGGGGGCAGCAGGCATTTTTTTACACACCCGCTTGGCCGTCACTGAATTGACTGAATTAACCAGTTAGTACATTTTTCCCGCAGTCACGTCACAACAACAAGAGACACCCCATGACGCCCTGCATTCTTGTACTCAATGGCCCCAACCTGAACCTGCTTGGAACCCGTGAACCGGCCACCTATGGCCATGAAACCCTCGCCGACATTTCCCAGCTTTGCGCCGATACCGCCGCCGAACACGGTTTGAAGATCGAGTTTCGCCAGACCAACCACGAGGGCGAGCTGCTCGACTGGATTCATGCCGCACGCGGGCGCTGCGCCGGCATTCTGATCAATCCGGCAGCCTGGACCCACACCTCGGTAGCCATTCGCGATGCGCTGGTGGCCAGCGAACTGCCGGTGATCGAAGTGCACCTATCCAACGTGCACAAGCGCGAGCCATTCCGTCATCACTCGTTCGTCTCGCCGATCGCCGTCGGTGTCATCTGTGGGCTCGGCAGCCAGGGTTATCAACTCGGCCTGCAGTACTTCGCTCAATCGCTCAAGGGGTAAGGTCATGTCTAGCGTCAACAGCGGCATTCTCGCCGGCCTCATCGGCAAAGGTATTCAGGCCTCCCGCACGCCAGCCATGCACGAACGCGAAGGCGATGCACAGGGGTTGCGCTACCTCTATCGTTTGATCGACCTCGACCAACTGGGCCTCGACCTCGATGCGCTGCCGAGCCTGCTCGATGCGGCGCAGCACATGGGCTTTACCGGCCTAAACATCACCTTTCCGGCCAAGCAGGCGATCATCCCGCTGCTCGATGAACTGTCGAGCGAGGCGCGTGGCATTGGCGCGGTGAACACCGTGGTGCTCAAGGACGGCAAACGCGTCGGCCACAACACCGACTGCCTGGGCTTCGCCGAAGGCTTGCGCCGCGGCCTGCCCAACGTGGCCCGCCGTCGCGTGGTACAGATGGGCGCTGGGGGGGCCGGCGCAGCCGTGGCTCATGCCCTGCTCGCCGAAGGCGTTGAACGCCTGTGCATATTCGAAGTTGAGCCAGGCCGCGCCCAGGCTCTGGCGGACAATCTCAACGCACACTTCGGCAGCGAGCGTGCCGTGGTAGGCACCGACCTGGCTGCCGAAGTGGCAGCAGCCGACGGCCTGGTCAACACCACGCCGGTGGGCATGGCCAAACTGCCCGGCACACCACTGCCGGTTGAGTTGCTGCACAGCGGGTTGTGGGTCGCCGAGATCATCTACTTCCCGCTGGAAACCGAACTGCTGCGCCACGCCCGCGCCCTGGGTTGCCGCACGTTGGATGGCGGCACCATGGCGGTGTTCCAGGCGGTCAAGGCATTCGAACTATTCAGCGGCCGCCCGGCCGATGCCGAACGCATGCAGGCGCACTTCGCCAGTTTCAGCTGAGCCACATGCAAAGAGGCCCCGGTCGCGCACAGCGCGGCCAGGGCCTCTTTTTTGTTCCGTCCTAGCCCTGGATGTAGCGCAGCACCGCCTCGCAGATCATTGCCTTGTGGCGTTGCTTGACCTGTTCGTCAGGCAGATCGATCTGGAAGATCTCGCCAAAAGTATGCCGGTTCGATACGCGGTAAAAACAGAACGAGCTCATCAGCAGGTGTACGTCCAACACATCGATGCCTGTGCGGAACACGCCCTCTTCCTCGCCGCGACGCAGGGTCTTGCCGAGGGTATCGAGCACCACGTTGCTCATCTGACGAATGACCGGCGACTGCTTGACGTATTCGCCGTAGTGGATGTTCTCGATGCTGACGATGCGCACGAAGTCGACGTTGCGGTCATGATGATCGAAGGTGAATTCCACCAGCCGACGAATCGCCAGGACCGGCGGCAAGGACGCCAGGTCGAGGCGACTCTCGGTACCGCGGATGTCGCCGTAGAGTTTGACCAGCACCTCGAGGTAGAGCTGCTCCTTGCTGCCGAAATAGTAGTAGATCATCCGCTTGGAAGTGGCGGTGCGCTCGGCGATGGCATCCACCCGCGCCCCGGATAGCCCCTGCTGGACGAACTCCGTGATGGCAGCCTGGAGGATGCTCTCACGGGTTTTCTCAGGGTTGTTCTTACGTACCTTGCGCACCACCTCGGTCGGTGGCGGGGTCAGGTTGGCAACGGCTTCTGTCATACGGCAATGGTCTTTTTTATAGGTATTGGTGTACGGATTATGGCAGGCCGCACAGATGCTGGGCAGCGGCGCCCCTCAGGGTCACCGTCAGACCAGAATCAAAGCCTCGGTTTCTTCACCGCACCGCTGCGCGCCTTGGCCATGGCCGCCAGGCGTACCGCGACGTTGGCCGCGCCATAGCCGACATAACCGCCCTTGCGCTGAATGATCTCGAAGAAGAAGCGCTCCTCGAACGGCTCGGTGTAGACATGAAACAGCTCGCCGCCCTGAGCATCACGATCATAGAGCACGTTGTAGTAAGCCAGCTCGCTCAGGAACTCGTCGTCGAAATCGAAGCGCGCGGCCAGGTCGTCATAGTAGTTCAGCGGAATTTCCAGCAGCGGCACACCCGCTTCCTTGGCCCGCGCCACCTCGGCGAAGATGTCCTCGCAGGAGAACGCGATGTGGTGCACACCGGAGCCCTGGTAGCTGGACAGCGCATGGGCGATCGCCGTGTTGCGGTTCTCCGAAATGTTCAGCGGCAGTCGAATCGAGCTGCAGCGACTGCGAATCGCGCGGCTTTTCACCAGGCCGTAGGGGTCGGGCAGGACCACTTCGTCGTCAGCCTCGAAGTCCAGCAGGCTCTTGTAGAACAGCACCCAGCTGTCCAGCGAATCGGCCGGCAATGCCAGGGCCATGTGGTCGATACGTTGCAGGCTGCCCGTAGCCGTGGCGGCCGGGTTCAGGCTGAAGTCGGTGTCGTAGATGGTCTGGCCTTCACCAGCCTGCTCCACCAGATAAATCAGGCTGCCATCCGGAGCGCGTACAGCCGGCACCTCGCGCTCGTTCGGGCCGACCAGGCCTCGATAGGGCTGGCCGCGATAATCGCAGGCACGCTGCAGTGCATCGGCACCATCTTTGACCCGCAATGCCGTGGCGCACAATGAAGGGCCGTGGGATGCGAAGAAGTTGTGCGCGAAAGAGTAAGGCTCGGCGTTGAGCACGATATTGATATCGCCCTGACGCAGCAGGCTGACATCCTTGGAACGGTGCTGACCGGCGTGAGCGAAACCCAGACGTTCCAGCCAACCGGCCAGGCGTGCCCCCACCGCCTCATCGACGGCGAACTCGAGGAACTCGATGCCAGCGTAGGGATGGGCCGCCGGCGGAGTGAACAGCACGCCCGGCTCGATCTGATGCCCCTCTTTCTCGAGACGCTTGTGGGTCTTTTCCTCGAGGTAGAGCAATGAGCGCAAGCCATCGGCCGCGTTCTGCCGCGGTGGTGCGGCGCGGAAGCCATCGTTGAAGATCTCCAGCGACAGCGGGCCGCGATAGCCAGCACGCAGGATCGGCGCGAGGAAACCGGCCAGGTCGAACTCGCCCTGCCCCGGGAAGCAGCGAAAATGGCGGCTCCACTCCAACACGTCCATCGCCAGGATCGGCGCGTCAGCCATTTGTACGAAGAAAATCTTGTCCCCGGGAATCTCGGCGATGGCGCTCGGGTCGCCCTTGAGCGACAGGGTATGGAAGCTGTCGAGGATCATCCCGACGGCCGAGTGATCGGCCTGGCGCACCAGGTTCCACACTTGCTGATAGGTGTTTACGTGACGCCCCCAGGCCAGCGCTTCATAGCCGATACGCAGGCCGCGTGCACCGGCGCGCTCACCCAGCAAACGCAGGTCGTCGACAAGGATTTCTTCGTCGCCCAGCGAATCGGCGGCGACGTTACTGCACACCAGCACCAGGTCGGTGCCCAGTTCCTGCATCAGGTCGAACTTGCGCTCGGCGCGGTCGATGTTGCGCTGCAGACGATCACGGCGGCAGCCTTCGAAGTCGCGAAATGGCTGGAACAGGGTAATGGCGATGCCAAGGTCGGCGCAGCGCTTGCGAATCTCGGTAGGGCTGCCGTCGTAATAGAGGAGGTCGTTCTCGAAGATTTCCACACCGTCGAAACCGGCCGCGGCGATGGCTTCGAGTTTCTCTGGCAGGGTACCGCTGAGGGAAACGGTGGCAATTGAACGCTGCATAGACGGCTCCGGGCTAAGGCGGCGCCGTGGCGGGCAAAGTGAGGGAGGCAAGACGCGCTCATGAGCCCTCACTCGGCCGGTTGGTCGGCGCTCATGGATTGTTCGTAGCCTGGATTATTGGCAGGGGCGGGAATATCGGCAATTCAAAATGAACGAACTGGTTAGTTTTCTGTTCGATTATCGAACAACTATGATTTCTGACGCCCTCGCCCATTCTGCCAGGCCGCCGCCAGACCACTGAGGCAGATGATGAGAATACCGACCAGCGCGGTGCTGTCCGGTTGATGCTGGAACACCAACAAACCCAGCAGCCCGGCGAAGATGATCTGCCCGTAGCCGAACGGAGCCAGCATCGCCGGCGCCGCGTAACGGAAGGAATGCGTCAGCAGCAAGTGTGCGGCCATGCCACAGCCCCCCAACGCCAGCATCATCAGCCCATGCGTGACGCTGGGGATCTGCCAGAAGAACGGCACCAGCAGGCTCATCACCAGGGTGTTGACCAGCCCGGCGAAGAAGTTGCTGGTGGTGGCGCTGTCCACGGTACTAAGGCGCCGAGTCAGTATCTGATAGAGACTGAAGCACAGTGCAGCGCTCAGCGGTAACAACACCGCCGGGGTGAACAGATCGCCACCGGGATGGACGATGATCATCACGCCGACAAAGCCAACGATCACCGCGACCCACTGCCCGCGGCTGACCTTCTCGCCCAGCAGCGGCACCGACAGGGCAGTCACCAGCAAAGGCGCGAGGAAGATCACCGACGTTGCTTCAGCCAACGGCATGAACATCAGGCCCGTGGTGAACAGCAGGCTGACGCTAAGCAGGCTGAGCGCCCGCAACACCTGCAAACCTGGACGTTTGGTGCGCAGAACGCGCAAGCCTGATTGTGGCAGGAAGATGCCGGCCATCAACAGGGTATGCACGACGTAGCGCGCCCAGACGATCAGGACGATCGGGTAGAAACCGGACAGGTACTTGGAAATCGCATCGTGACTGGCGAACAGAAAGGTCGCCAGCACCATCAGCGCAATGCCCTTGAGTGGATGATTGACGCCGGATAGCGGTTTGGAGCTCATGGGGTACTCGGGATGCGGCAAGCCGCGCAACCATAGATAGGTAGCTAACTATACAGACCGCCCTATCCTGCCGCCTATGACCCGCGTGACAGTATTCGACCCGCGGGTGACGGACGGCATCGAGGCGCTACAAGCGCTCCAGCAGTCGCAGGGTCTTGTCCATGGCCATCTGCGCCCGCTCCAGCGCGCTGACGCCCTGTTCGAGTAGTTGCCGTGTAGGTATTTCCAGGCTCAGGGCAATACTCGGCGGCAGCGCACGCAGCAGACCGAGCAAGTCGCTGTCGCCATCACCGGGGAAACGCCGTTCGTTGCGCGCCTGGCGCAAGATCTCGTCCATGTCGTCCGGGCGCGGGCCGTTGACGTCGCACAGTTGCGCGTAACGCATGCGTGCGGCCGGCACCTGCGCCAGGTCCGTCAGGCTTGAGCCCGAGCGATCAAAGTGGAAGGCATCGACCAGGATGCAGCCGTTGGGCCGGTTGGCCGCATCGACGATGCGCTTGGCCTGGGTCAGGTCGCGCGCATTGGTCCAGGGCATGAACTCCAAATGCGGGAACAAACCAAATGGCGCGGCCAGGTCACAGACGGCGGCGAAATTGTCGGTCAGACGCGCTTCGTCCGGGTCGTTGCCAGCGACCAGCACGTCTGTAGCGCCAAACTCGGCGCCCACGTCGAAGATGGCCTCGAAGTCGCTGACCCGGGTATCGGGCTTCAGACGCAGAATCTCGATATCCGCCACCTTGATCCCGGTATCGCGCAGGCGCTTGAGCGTCTGTGCGCGTAATCCGGCATCAGCCATCAACGGAAAGTGATGCTCCTCGGCCGTGGCCGGCACCAGGCGCAGGCCCACATGACTGTAGCCAGTGCGCGCGGCGATATCGACCATTTCCGGCGGTGAAACTTCGAGGACGGTGAGGGCAGCCAGGGACAGAATACGTTCGCTCATGATGACTCTCGTGTTTAGAGGGTGTTTACAAAGCAGCGAGCGAAGGTCAAGCAAGGCGAAAGCAGTCGAAAAAGCGGAGTGTACGAGTAGTACATGAGCATTTTGAGACTGTTTTCAACGCAGCATGACCGAGCGCAGCAATTTGTAGGCGCCCTCTCAGATGGTTTCAGGGTTACAGGCCTGCCCACTCTCCGCCGCCTGGCGGATAGCCTCGACCAGCGCCAAGGTACGACCGGCATCGGCGGCGCTGATCAGCGGCTGAGCCTGGCCTCGGGCAACTGCGATGAAATGCAGCAGCTGACGGCGCAAGGCTTCGCCGGCATCGAAACCTTCCTGCACCTGCAACAACTGCTGGTGCCAGCCGGCGCCGTCCTCGGCGTAATGCCAGCGCTTGAGCTGCGGAATGCTCAGGGCACCGCGCGTACCGGCGAGCAGGTAGCAGGGCTGGTCGGCCTGGCGCGGGTAGACCGGGTTCTCGCCGGAATCCAGCTCCCAGCTCCAGGGCGCGGCAACGGCGTCGGAACCAGTCAGGCTGCCCAGCGCACCACCTTCGAATTGCAGCAGCACCGCCGCGCTGTCTTCATTGGCAAAGCCGCGTACGCCATTGCTGGTGATGGCTTGCACCTGGCGCACTTCGCCGCATAGATGGCGCAGCAGGTCGAGGTCATGAATCAGATTGGTCAGCAACATGCCGGCCCCGGCTTCGCGGCGCCAGGCAATGTCGTAGTAGCTATCGGGCTTTTGCACCTGCCACAACGCGGTCACCGTGGTCAGTCGACCGAGACTGCCCTGCTCGATCAGCTCGCGGGCGCGGGCGATCAATGGATTATGTCGACGATGGTGGCCAACCAGTACCGGCACACCTGAACGCTCGCTGGCAGCGACCAACTCACGCACCTCGTCCAGATGCACGCCCACCGGTTTCTCCAGGAGCACCGGTACGCCAGCGGCGATGCAATCGAGCGCCGTGCTGACGTGCAGTGCGTTAGGGTTGGCGACGATCACCGCCTCGGGTCGCGCCTGCTCCAGCATCTGCAAGTGATCGGCGAAATACGGCACGCCGCATTCAGCCGCGAAGTCAGCCGCTTGCGGGCCTGGATCGGCGATGGCACAAAGTTGCGCCTCGGTCAGAGCCTGCAAGTGTTGGTAGTGCTGACGGCCCATGACACCGGCGCCGATCAGGGCAATACGCAAAGGGGAAGTCACGCGGCGATCCTCTTGTTGTCGTTCTCACGCAGGCGCACCCCATGCATCAGGCGCAGACCCTTTAATATTTAGAACTCAGTTCCAAAATTTACGCAAGACGAAAATACAGAGGAGCTTTGCGCGGTACGGAAACGTCGTAGGGTGTGCCGTGCGCACCGAAACCGGCAAAGGAATCGGACTCGACAGGCCGTAGCAGCGGCCTCTGCAGCGAATCACCGTGCTTCGCGGCTGAAGCCGCTCCTACAATGACGTGGGTGCGGGCGTGCCGTTTCTAGCCGATCAGGCGAACAACTCGGAGGCAGGGCTGGCAGCGGACAACTCGTCGGCAGCAGCCAGCAGATCTGCGGCCAGCTCGTGCATGCGCGCAAGCGGCAAACGTGCGCTCGGGCCGGCGATGCTGAGCACACCGATCACCCGACCATCACGCGGGTCACGCACCACAGCAGCCAGCGCTGCGGTGCCGATCGACGAACTTTCCATGACCCAGGCATAACCCTGCTGACGCGCCAGGGCCAGACGCTGCAGCAACTCCTGTTCGTTGCGTGGCGCATTTGGGCCGACGTCGGCAGGGTCGGCGATACCCTGCCGCGCCACCAACGCCAACGCTTCTGCATCGTTCATGCTGGCCAGCCAGGCGTGCCCGGATGCGGTGTAGAACAGCGGCGCGTCACGCCCCATGTCAGGGTCGTAGCGCAGGCCGGAACGGGCGCCCTGGCTCTTGGCAATCCAGGTTTGGCGCTCGCCCTCTATCACGCCAAGGCGTACCAGCTCGCCGCTGGTTTCGGCCAGGCCATCGAGAATCGGCTGCACCACATCAGCGCCGCTGTTGGTCAGATAGCGAAAGCCCAGCGCCACCAGTTTGGTGGAAAGCCGATAGCGACTGGTGAGCGCATCCTGGCGTACGTAACCCAGGCGAATCAGCTCGGCGAGCATGCGATGCGTGGCGCTCTTGGGAATATCCAGCTCATCGGCCAGCGCCTGCATCTGCACGCCACGGGCGTCGCGAGTGAGGCTTTCGAGAAGGCTGAGCGCGCGTTCGATCTGACTGCCGGCCATGAGAGAGTCCTGGAAAATTTGCGCCGATTCTAAGAGACAAGCGCCCGCCGATGCGAGCCAGACGCACGCCTGCCTCTGGATGCAGGGGCGCGGACGCGCGATACTGCCGACGCGACGCGTAATGTACTAACTGGTTCGTTCTTGTTCGGTTATCGAACAGAACCCCGTTTAGCGAATTGAAATGGCCAGCCTGGTCGGCTCACTATTCCGACCACGCCTGAAAACGAAGCGATCTTCTGCCTGGTGCATCACGCTTCGAATCTTTCAGCAGCCAATAAATATAAGAAGGTCAATTGTCATGTCACAGCCTATGCACCTGCGTGCCCCGGCCTCCCATGCCACAGCCAGGGCCACTCCTTGCCCGGCCACCAGCTCGTTGCTCGACGACTGGTCATCCCTATCGACGCTAGCCATGCCCGTCCTCGCCCCTGCCTGTCATGGCATGCACAGGAGCTTCCGGCCGCGCCTGATCAGCTCGCTGCTTGCCAGACTGCTACCTGCGCGCAAAGCCTGACTCAGCCCCTTACCCTCCCCCATTCTGTCGGAGCGATAGCATGAACAAGACAGACAAGATGCTGGTCGGCGAGCGCACGTTCTGCGCTCTGCTGCTGGTGTTCAGCCTGGTGATCTTCTACCTGGCCTACCAGATTTCCGGCTTCTCCTCGGCCAACTCTCCAGGCGCCTTTCCTATCGGCGTGGCGCTGGTAATGATCCTGTCGGCGGTGAAGATTGCCTTCGAACTGGTTGGCAAGGCACGCCCCGACTGCAGTGGCTGGCTCGATGCCTTCCAGCAGTTCCGTAGCCAGCATTTCCCCAGAGCTGTGCTGATCTTTGGCCTGCTGGCCGTGACGTACCTGGCGGCTATTCAGTGGGTCAGCTTCTACGTCAGCACCTTCCTTTTCCTGGTGCTGTCGATCGTCTACCTGCGCAATGGCCGCGTTCTCAACGCCATCCTGATCGCAGCTGTGTTGCTGGTGCTGATCTATCTGCTGTTCAGCCTGGCCTTCAGCGTTTACCTGCCATAACGAGGCACCCGAGATGAGCGATACCTTTTCCTACCTGCTGATGGCCTGGAGTGATCCGCAGCTGCTGATGCTGACTGCGCTGGGCACCTTTGCCGGCATTTATATCGGCGCCATCCCAGGCCTGTCGGTGACCATGGCAGTGTCCATCCTGGTGTCCTTCACCTTCTCCTGGGACGTCAACGACGCCCTGGCGCTGATCGTCGGCATCTTCATTGGCGGCGTTTACGGTGGCTCGCGCAGCGCCATCCTGCTGAACATCCCCGGCGCGCCCTCCTCAGTGGCCACGGCCTTCGATGGTTACCCACTGGCACAACAGGGCGAAGCCGGACGCGCCATCGGCCTGAGCACCGTAATGTCGGTGGTCGGCGGCATCGTCGGCACCATCATGCTCGCCAGTGCCGCACCGCTGATCGGCGATCTGGCTCTGCGGTTCGCTCCGCGCGACTACTTTCTGGTGGCGACCATCGGCCTGCTGCTGGTAGGCAGCCTATCTGAAGGCTCACTGGCCAAGGGCATCTTCGCTGCAGCACTGGGTGCGATCATCGGTCTGGTAGGCATGGACCCGGTCACCGCCGAAGGGCGCTTCACGCTCGGCCAGGTCGAACTGATGGGCGGCATCCACTACGTGGTGCTGATGATCGGCCTGTTCGGCGTCGCCGAGGCCTTCTATCAATTGCATAACCTGGACAGCCCGGTGATTCGGCAGAAGGTCGACAAGATCCTGCCGTCCTTCGCCATGGTCCTGAAATTCCTGCCGCTGTCGATCCGCACCTCGATCATCGGCGTGGTGGTCGGCGTGTTGCCGGGCGTCGGCGGTGACATCGCTGCACTGATGGCCTACGACCATGCCAAGCGCACCGTGAAAAATCCGTCCAAACCATTCGGCAAGGGAGCCTACGAAGGCCTGGTCGCCCCGGAAACCGCCAACAGCGCAGCGGTCGGTGGCGCCTACGTGCCGATGCTGACTCTGGGCATGCCTGGCGACGCGGTTACGGCGGTGATCATCGGCGCCCTGGTCGTGCATGGTCTGAACCCCGGCCCGATGCTCATGGTAGAGAACCCGCACATTTTCTACTTCACCGTCGGCAACCTGCTGCTGGCCAACGTGTTTCTGATGATCTTCGGCCTGATGGGCATCAAGCTGTTCGCCAAGTTCGTCGAAATGCCCAAGGCCGTGCTGATTCCGCTGATCCTGGTGCTCTGCGTGGTCGGTACCTACTCGATCAACAGCAGCATGACCGAGGTGTACTGGATGCTCGGCTTCGGTGTGCTCGGCTATCTGCTGAAGATCTTCGGCTTCCAGATGGGCCCGATCATCCTCGGCGCCATCCTCGGCCCGCTGATGGACACCTCGTATCGCCAGGCGATGTCCTCGGCCGGCGATCACCCGGGGGAGCTACTGCAGGGTCTGGTCACCAGCCCGCTGTCGCTGATCCTGACCAGTGCGGTAGTGCTGATTCTGCTGGGCAACACCCCGCTACTGAAGAAACTCAAGAGCAAGTTCAGCCCCGCCTCCGCGCGCGGCTGACACACGAGCACCAACAGGTGTGCCCCGACCTTGACTGGGGCTCACAACAACAAGCGATGGAGAGTCCCGATGTTCAAATCCCTTCTGACCGGCGCCGCCCTCGGCCTCAGCGCCCTGACTATGGCTCTGCCGGCCCATGCCGAATACCCCGAGCGCAGCATCCAGGCGGTCATTCCCTGGGGCGCCGGCGGTGCTACCGACAACGTCATGCGCAGCCTGACGCCCTACGTGGAAAAAGAACTGGGCGGCAAGTTCATCCTCAACAACCGTCCGGGCGGCACCGCCGTGATCGGCAGCACCTTCGTCAAGACCCAGCGTCCTGACGGTTACACCGTCCTGCTCGGCGCAGAGAACCCGCAGCTGTACAAAGTGCTGAAACTGGCCGACTTCGACTACGCCGACTTCTACCCGGTGAGCATCATTGGCCAGAACGTGGTGGTGATCGCCGCCAACGCCGACGCGCCGTTCAACAACATGGCTGAGCTGATGGCTGCCGCCAAGGCCAACCCGGACACCCTGCGCATGGGCTCCACTGGTGCCGGCGGCTTGCCGAGCACCGTCAGCGCGATGATCAACGCTGTGGACGAGCTGAAAGTGCGTGAAGTGACCTTCGGCGGCGACGGCCCCGGCATCACCGCACTGATGGGCAATCATATCGACTTCATGCCGCTGAGCCTGGCCGCCGCGCGCGAGCTGGTACGCAGCGGCAAGCTCAAGGCCCTGGCCGTGTTCGCCACCGAGGAAACCCCGGAGCTGCCGGGCGTGGAGCCGATCACCAAGTCGCTGCCGGCCATCGCAGAGTACCTGCCGTGGGGTCCGTTCTGGGGCGCCTTCGTACGCAAGGACACCCCGGATGACGTCAAGCAGAAGCTGGTCGATGCCTACGCCAAGGCCGTGGCCAATCCCGAGTTCCAGGGCTTCCTGAAGAACTTCGGTGCACAGAGCCTGAACCTCAACGGCGCCGAAGCCGAGGAGTTCCTCAAGCGCTGGCAGTCGGTCACCACCTGGTCGATGTACAAGGCCAAGGCCATCGAGATCTCCCCGGACTCGGTCGGCATCGCCAAGCCCTGATTCCCGCCTACGGGTGCCTTCGGCGCCCGCCTTCCTTTCGCCTGCATCGCTACTCAGCGATGCAGGCGAAATGCCTTCGGCGCCAGCCCGGTGCCTCGTTTGAAAAAGCGCGAAAAATAGCCCGGCTCGGAAAAGCCCAGACTGTCCGAGACCTGGCTTACGGTCATGGTGGTGTAGACCAGACAGCGCTTGGCCTCGAGCAGCAGACGCTGATTGATCAGCTGCAGCGCGGACTGTCCGGCCAAGCGCCGGCATAAGGCATTTAGATGCGCAGTGCTGATGCCCAGGCGCGACGCGTAATGCTCGATGGGCAGATGCTCGCGAAAGTGCGTTTCGAGCAATTGCACGAATGCCTGCACATGCTCACGCCCTCGCCCATCCGCCGGTTCCTGCGCCTCGCTTCGTGCCAGCTGGCGTCGCGCGACAGCAACCAGCAAGACGCTGATCAGCGACTGCAGCATCAGTTCTCGCGCAGGTTGCAGACGGCCGTACTCCTGACTGATCGACTCGAACAGCGCATCCAGATAACGCCGTTGCTCGTCCACCTCAAAGCACACCGGCGCCTGCAACCACTGCAGGCCCAATGGCTGAGCCAGTTGCTCGACCAGCGGCTGCGCCAGGCTCAGTACGTAGCCTTGAACATCGCAGGAAAAGCGAAAACCGTGGACGCACAGCGCCGGCACGACCTGCAACGAAGCGCGGTCTACCTGGCGTACTTGCCCTTCGATTTCCAGCTCCGCTTCACCCGCCTGCACATAGAGCAACTGCAGCAGATCGCCATGGCGATGCGGTTTGATCTCCCAGCCGTGCAGCTGGCTGCGCTCGGGAATCGATTCGCAGTGAATGAGGTCAGGTGTCGGCCATGCAGCCGTCTCACCGTACAGTTTGAATACCGGTACCGGGGAAGCTTTCGAAGCGATCATGGCGGCGCTTAAATCATCGAAAAGTCCAAGAATATTTTCCGATATTGCCTTCTAACCCAAGGTGCATCCACAAAAAATACAGACCTGAGCCTGTCATCGGCGTAAAGCCGATGACCTACTGGAGAACAATAATGAACACTCAGGTCGCCATCATCGGCGCAGGCCCTTCCGGCCTGCTTCTCGGCCAACTGCTGCACAACGCCGGCATCGACAACATCATTCTCGAACGCCAGAGCCCGGACTATGTACTCGGTCGTATCCGCGCTGGCGTACTCGAGCAGGGCATGGTCGATCTATTGCGCGAAGCCGACGTTGCCGCACGCATGGATCGTGAAGGCCTGCCGCACGACGGCTTCCAGCTGGCCTTCGATGGTCGCTGCGAACGCATCGATCTCAAAGCCCTGACCGGTGGCAAAGGCGTGATGGTCTACGGCCAGACCGAAGTCACCCGCGACCTGATGGAGGCTCGCCAGGCCAGTGGCGCAATCACCCTGTACAACACCAGCCAGGTACAACTGCACGAACTCAAGGGCGAACGCCCTTATCTGACCTTTGAGCACGAAGGCCGCTCCCAGCGTCTGGAGTGCGATTACATCGCAGGCTGCGACGGCTTCCATGGCGTATCGCGGCAATCAATACCGGCTGGTGTGCTCAAGGAATTCGAGCGGGTGTACCCGTTCGGCTGGCTGGGCATTCTGGCCGACACACCCCCGGCGCATGAAGAACTGATCTACGCCAACCATGAGCGCGGCTTCGCCCTGTGCAGCATGCGTTCACCGACACGCACTCGCTATTACGTGCAGGTCGCCGCCGAAGAGAAGGTCGAGGACTGGTCCGACGAGCGCTTCTGGAGCGAACTCAAGCGTCGCCTGCCAGACCAGATTGCCAGTCAGCTGATCACCGGTCCTTCGATCGAGAAGAGCATCGCGCCACTGCGCAGCTTCGTGGTCGAACCGATGCAGTATGGCCGCTTGTTTCTGCTCGGCGATGCCGCGCACATCGTGCCGCCAACCGGCGCCAAGGGGCTCAATCTTGCAGCGAGCGACGTCAGCACCCTCTATCGCATTTTGCTCAAGGTCTATCGGGAAGGCCGCACTGATCTGCTCGAACGCTACTCGGCGATCTGCCTGAAGCGTATCTGGAAAGCCGAACGTTTCTCCTGGTGGATGACCTCGATGCTGCATCGTTTCCCCGATACCGATGCCTTCAGCCGCCGCATGCAGGAGACCGAACTGGACTACTTCGTCAGTTCCGAAGCCGGCCGCAGAACCATCGCCGAGAACTACGTCGGCCTGCCCTACGAGCCCATCGAACAGGAGTGATGAGCGACATTCGCCCGAGGCCTTCCAAGGAGGCTCTGGGCACACGCAATTCGTTCGTTTATCGCACACTAAGTCGTTAATCGAATTGAATAGCCCCTCGCTAACTCGCACCATGCGAACAGCGAATCCTAGCGGCAGCAGTATTGCAGCCGAGTTTGGCTGTACCTGAGTCGCCTACTAACAATGAATAAGAAAGGACATTTGCGATGCACAAGCTTTCCAAGGCTTTGCTGACGCTGCTTGCCACCAGCGTCATGACCTGGGCCAACGCCGACGAGGCCGAGGTCACCCTCAAGGTTCACCACTTTCTGCCGGCTCACTCGGTGACCCAAGCCGATTTTCTCAAGCCCTGGGCAGAGAAGATCACGGCCGAGTCCAATGGTCGGATCCAGTTTCAGTTCTACCCTTCCATGCAGTTGGGTGGCACCCCGCCGCAATTGATCGACCAGGCGCGTGATGGCGTCGCCGATATCGTCTGGACCCTACCTGGTTACACCAGCGGCCGCTTCCCTCTGGCATCGGCATTCGAAATGCCGTTCATGAGCCGCTCTTCCGAAGCCAGCAGCCAGGCCATGTGGGATTTCCTCGAAGCTCACGGGCAGAAGGAGTTCGCCGATGTGCATTTGCTCGCGACTCACCTGACCGATGGTGCACTGCTGCACACGGCGAAAAAGCCGGTGCGCAGCCTGGCCGACTTCCGTGGCCTGAAACTGCGCTCGGCCAACCGCATTTCCACCAAGCTGATCTCCATGCTCGGCGCCACCCCGGTGGCTATGCCGGTGCCGCAGGTTCCAGAAGCACTGTCCAAGGGTGTGGTCGATGGTGCCGTGCTGCCTTGGGACGTGGTCCCGGCGCTTAAACTGCAGGAGCTGGTCAAGTACCACACCGAAATGGCCCCGGGTCAGCCGGCATTGATGCACACCGCCCTGGTGCTGGCGATGAACCCGGCCAAGTACGCCAGCCTGCCTGATGATTTGCGCAAGATCATCGACGACAACAGCGGCCGCGAAATTTCGCGTCAGGCCGGCCATATCTGGGACACCAACGTGATCGAGACCGGGCACAAGCTGGCCGAGGCGCGTGGCAACGAGATCTACGTGCTGCCTGCAGAAGAGCAGGCCAAGTGGATGGCCATCGGCCGCAAGCTGGACAACGACTGGATCAAGGAAGTCGAGAGCAAAGGCAACGAGAACGGCGCCGCACTGTTGCAAGAAGTGCGTGACCTGATCGAGAGCTACAACGCCAAGCTGCCGAACTGATCGCTAACCCTCGTTGTCCTGGCCGGCATCTCACATGCCGGCCTTGCGGAGTCGTCTCATGATCGAAAACCCTGCCTTGCCTGGGCAGCCCCAGCGCACGCGCCCACTCGGCCAGCTGCTCGATGTCCTAGCACGCTGGCTGGCCCTGGCTGGTGGTCTGGTGCTAGTCGCTATCACTCTGCTGTCGGCCTACAGCATCACCATGCGCAGCCTGTTCGACGCACCACTGCTCGGCGATGTCGAACTGGTGCAGATGGGCTGTGGCATAGCCGTGGTGAGCTTCCTGCCGCTGTGTCAGCTGCGTCGTAACAATGTCATCGTCGATGCCTTCACCTTGCGCGCCTCGGCTACCACCCGGCGTTATCTCGACACGCTCGGCTGTCTGCTGATGGCCGCCTGCGCGGCACTGCTGGCCTGGCGCTCGGTAATCGGCACGCTGGACACTTATCGCAACGGTGAAGAGTCGATCATCATGGGCATCCCGATGTGGTGGTCGATGACGCCTTTCGCGCCGTCTTTCGCCCTGCTCGCCATCGTTTCCCTGTACACCGCCTGGCTCGACCAGCGTGGTGAGGGAGGCCAGCAATGAGCAGCGTCGCATTGGGCGGACTCTTCCTCGCCTTCCTCCTGGTTCTGCTGGCCATCCGCATTCCGATCGCCATCGCCATGCTGCTGACCGGTATCGCCGGTTACGTCTCGATCAGCGGCTGGGACCCATTGCTCAACTACCTGAAGACGGTGGCCTACGCGCGTTACACCGTGTACGACCTGTCGGTGATCCCACTGTTTCTGCTGATGGGTCAGTTCGCCTCGCGTGGCGGCCTGGCTACCGGCCTGTTCCGTGCCGCTGCCGCCATGGTCGGGCACTGGCGCGGTGGCTTGGCGATCTCTGCTATCGGTTCCTGCGCAGCCTTCGGCGCGGTCTGTGGCTCATCGGTGGCGACTGCGGCGACCATGGGTCAGGTGGCCCTGCCGGAGCTGCGTCGCTACAAGTACTCCAACTCGCTGGCAGTCGGCTGCCTGGCGGCCGGCGGCACCCTGGGCATTCTCATCCCGCCCTCGGTGGTGCTGGTGATCTACGCCATCCTCGCCCAGCAGAACATCTCCACGCTGTTCATGGCCGCCTTCGTACCAGGCATTCTCGCCGTCATCGGCTACATGATCGCCATCGCCATCTATGTGCGCCTGTTCCCGGACTCCGGGCCAGCGCAGGAGCGTTCGAGCTGGAAACAGCGGCTGCAGGCGCAGCGGGGTGTGTGGCCGGTACTGCTGATGTTCCTGATCGTACTCGGTGGCATCTACGGCGGTTGGTTCACCCCTACCGAGGCAGCAGCCATCGGCACCGTGGGCACCGGTTTCTTCGCATTCACGCTGGGTAAGATGCGCCTGGCCGAACTCAAGGAAGTGCTACTGGGTACCGGCATCACCACCGCGATGATCTTCATGATCCTGCTGGGCGCCGATGTGATGAACGCTTTCCTGGCCATCTCGCAGCTGCCCAACTTCATCGCCGAAGCGATCAGCGGTGCAGGTCTGCCGCCCTTCCTGGTGCTGGCCGGGATACTCATCCTGTACCTGATCCTCGGCTGCGTGATGGACACCATGTCGATGATCCTGCTGACCATCCCGATTTTCTTCCCGGTGATCATGGGGCTGGACTTCTATGGTCTGGACCAGACTGAGAAGGCCATATGGTTCGGCATCCTGGCCCTGATGGTGGTGGAGATCGGCATGGTTACCCCGCCTCTGGGCATGAACGTGTACGTGATTGCCGGCATGGCGCGTGACATCCCCATGCGTGACGCCTTCAGGGGCATCGTGCCGTTCCTGATTTCAGACATCGTGCGCGTGGTCATCCTCGTGCTCTTCCCATCGATCACCCTGTGCCTCGTGCGCTGGCTGACCTGACAGAGGACCCGTAATGCATTCAGGCGAACCTCGCTGAACCCCGAATAACTGCCACCACTCTCCCCGATGTAGAAGCGTATCCGCCGCTGCGGAGGGGAGCTTTCAACCTTGAAAAAGGAAACGATAACAATGAAAAAAGCTCTGTACCTCGCTCCAAGTGCAATTGCCGTTGCCATCATGGCCTCCAGCCTCTCGGTCGGAGTCCAGGCCGCCGGCTTTGTCGAAGACGCCAAGGTCACCCTCGGCCTGCGCAATTACTACTTCAACCGCAACTACCTGAACGGCACCGATCCGATGATCGGCCCGGCAACTAATCGCGAGCGCCAGGGCCAGGCCGAAGGCTGGACTCAGAGTTTCATTCTCGATGCCCGTTCCGGCTTCACCGAAGGCACCGTCGGTTTCGGCCTGGATGTGCTCGGTCTGTACAGCATCAAGCTGGACGGCAACCGCGGCGCCGCCAACACCAACCTGATGCCAATTCACGACGACGGCCAGGCTGCTGACCAGTTTGGCCGTACCGCCGTGGCCGCCAAGGCCAAGCTTTCCAAGACCGAACTGAAGGTCGGCGAGTGGTTCGCCGTGCTGCCGATCCTGCGCGCTGACGACGGTCGTTCTCTGCCGCAAACCTTCCAGGGTGCCCAGCTGACTTCCAGCGAGATCGACGGCCTGACCCTGTACGGCGGCCAGTTCTGGAAGAACAGCCAGCGTCACGATGCTAGTCGTGAAGAGATGTCTTTCGGTGGGGTCGAGGGCGACGACTTCAACTTCGGTGGTGGTGAGTACCGTTTCAACGGTAACAACACCATGGTCGGCGTCTGGCATGCGCGCCTGGAAGACGTCTACAAGCAGAGCTACGTGCAACTGACCCACAGCCAGCCGGTCGGCGACTGGGTACTAGGTGCCAATCTGGGCTATGTCACCGGCAAGGAAGAAGGCGCGGCCAAGGCCGGTAAGCTGGACAACAAGGTCTACCAGGGCGCGTTCACTGCCAAGACCGGCAACAACACCTTCACCCTGGCTTATCAGCGCCTGAGCGGCGATACCAAGTTCATGCGTATCGACGGCGCCAGCGGCGGCACGCTGGTCAACGACGGCTTCACCAACAGCTACGACAATCCGGAAGAACGTTCCTGGCAGATCCGCCACGACTACAACTTCGCCGGCCTCGGCATTCCGGGCCTGACCCTGATGAACCGTTACGTCAGCGGCGATAACGCCACCATCAATGGCCGTGAAAATTCCGAAGAGTGGGGCCGTGAATCCGAGCTGGCCTACACCATCCAGGAAGGCAACCTCAAGAATCTGAGCATCCGCTGGCGCAACTCTGACGTACGCCGTGATGGCACTGCTCAGGACATCCACGAGAACCGCCTGATCATCAACTACCCGCTTTCGCTCCTGTAAGCATCACGCGGCATCGCTGCACAAGTGACTCCTAGTGTTACGGCACGTTCAGCCCGTCCTCGTGACGGGCTTTTTTTGATGTGCACCTGTTCGAGGAAGTACCACCATGCGCTGGATTATCGAACGCAGTGCCGACCTCAAGGTCGGCCACAAACTCCTGCTGGGTTTCTCGCTGGTCATGCTGCTGACCCTGGCTGTGGCTCTGGGTGGCTGGCGCACCGCCAGCGAGATTCTCGGGCATGCCGGGCAATCGCTGCAGGTCGCGGACCTCAAGCAGCAGATCCTGCAACTACGCCTGCTGGAAAAGGACTACCTGCTGGCGCCGCTGGCTGGCCATGAGGTGGCAATCACCGAGCAGCACGCACGTATCGCCGCAGACCTGACGGACATCGCCAGCGATACCGAGCAATTCCAACGACTGCAACGAGGCAACGACACCTACCTGCAGCAATTCACCCAATTGCGTGCCACCCAGTCTCAAGCCGGCACTGCGCAGACCGGGATGGCGATACGCGCCGATGAGGCGCTGATCCAGTTCGAGATGGTCACTCAGGACCAGTTCAACCTAATCCGCGACCAACTGCTCGACGGCGAAACCGGCGCACAGAACAGTCTCGACCAGGCCGAGGCGGCAGCCCGCCTGAGCCATATGCTGTTGCTACTGCGCCTGGCAGAGGGGCAGTTCATCCGCAGTGCTAACAACGCCGATGCCGACCTCTGGCAGGCACGTTTCGTGACCATGACCGAGGCGGCGCAGCAACTGCGCACGCAATTGGCAGCCCTGCAGCAGGCCTCCCTGGACGAAGCGCTGCGCGCGCTCGACAGCTACCGCGAATCCTTCGAGCACTACCGCCAGAGTCGCGAGGCCGAGCAGCAGCGCCGCAGCCAACTGACCGACCTGGCACAGGGCATGCTGCAGCAAGGCAGCGATCTGCAGCAGCACCAGCAACGCGTCATGCATGAAGGCAATCGCACGTCGCTGCAGGCTCTTGCCCTGCTTACCGTCGCCGCCTTGCTGCTGGCGCTGCTCGCCAGTTGGCTGATTCGCCGCCTGATCGTCGGGCCGTTGCAGCACTGCCTGCTGCTGGCGCAACAGGTTGCAGCCGGCGACCTCAGTGGTGTTCGCAGCGCCATCCGGCGTGACGAGGTCGGCCAGCTTCTCGGGGCGCTGCAGAGCATGCGCGACCACCTGCGCGAACTGATCGAGCAGATCGGCGGCAGCGCAACGCAGATTGCCGCGGCGGCAGAACAGCTATCGGCCGTCAGCGAACAGACCCGTGCGGGGGTGCTCGAACAGAGTGAGGAGTCCGGCCAGACCGCCAGCGCCATGCAGCAAATGGTCGCCAGCGTGCAGCAGGTGGCGGGTGACGCCGAGCACGCCTCGCAAGCCGCGCAACAGGCCGAAGCGCAAACCCGCGACGGTGATCGCCAGGTGCGCCAGGTCGTCGAGCAGATCGAGCGCCTGGCCGCTGAAGTGGCGCACACCGGGCAGACCGTCGGCCAGGTGCAAGGCGAGAGCCAACGCATCGGCAGCGTGCTGGATGTGATCAAGTCCATCGCCGAGCAGACCAACCTGCTCGCGCTCAACGCCGCCATCGAAGCAGCGCGCGCCGGTGAGCAAGGCCGCGGCTTCGCCGTGGTCGCCGATGAAGTACGCGCCCTGGCGCGCCGCACCCAGGACTCGACTAGCGAGATCGAAGCGCTGATTGCCAGCCTGCAGCATCGCGTGCAACAGGCCGTCGCTCAGACGCAGGCCAGTCAGAGCCTCAGCCAGGATGCAGTGAGCAGCGTCGAGCGGGCCGGCCAGAGTCTCACGCAGATCAATCAGGCCGTTGCGCTGATCGAGCAGATGAACCAGCAGATCGCCAGTGCCGCCGAGCAGCAGAGTGCGGTGGCGATGGAAATCAACCGTAGCCTGGACAACGTGCGCAGCATCGGCGAACAAAGCGCCAACGCGACCGAACAAACGGCACTGTCCAGCGCCGAGCTGGCCAGGCTGGGTGGCGAGTTGCAGCTGCGCATCGGTCGCTTTCGTACCTGAGGCCTGGCCCTGGTCATCCCAGCCGTAGGGTGGACAACGCGCAGCTTGTCCACCATCTCGGCCCATGAGCAAGGCGCAATCACTGGCCTTTCGCGGATTGCATCCGCGCGACACCGTCAAGAATTGACCGCTAACCGCACGACTTCCCGGGTGAATCATCCGACGGTGCTTGGCGCCTCGACAGTCACCACATAAAATCCGGAACCAAGTTCCAATAAATAACAAATGCGGAGATCTGCCATGCCCAATGCCCCACTCGACTGCGACCTGCTGGTGGTCGGCTCCGGCGCGGCCGGGCTGGCTGCTGCAGTCAGCGCCGCGCACCTGGGCAAACGGGTGATCCTGGTGGAGAAGGACGCGGTGCTGGGCGGCGCGACCGCCTGGTCCGGCGGCTGGCTGTGGGCGCCGCGCAACCCGCTGGCCCAGCGCGCCGGCATCGTCGAAGACATCGAGCAGCCGCGCACCTACCTGCGCAACGAGCTGGGCGAGCATTACCGCCCCGAGCTGGTGGACGCCTTTCTGCAGAACTGCCCGGACATGGTGGCCTTCTTCGAGCAGCACACCGCGTTGCAGTTCGTCGATGGCAACGGTATCCCCGATATGCACGGCGACACGCCGGGCGCTGCCACCGGCGGTCATCAGGTAATCGCCGCGCCCTACGATGGCCGCGAGGTGCTCGACCTGATGCCACGCCTGCGCAAGACCATGCGCGAGACCTCCTTCATGGGCATGCCGATCATGGCCGGCGCTGACCTGGCCGCCTTCCTCAACATGACCCGCTCGCCCAAGGCGCTGCTACACGTGATCCGCCGCTTCACCAGCCACCTCTATCATCTGGCCCGCTATGGTCGGGCCATGCACCTGGTCAACGGAGTGGCGCTGGTCGCCCGCCTGGCCCGTTCGGCGCAGGACCTGGGCGTGAAGATGCTGGAGTCCACACCCGCGCAGCGCCTGATCGTCGAAAACGGCAGCGTATGCGGCGCCATGGTGCTGCATGCCGGCGAAGAAGTGACTATCCGCGCCAAAGCGGTGGTGCTGGCGGCTGGCGGTTTTCCCAACGACCCGAAGCGGCGTCAGGCGATGTTCCCGCGCGATGCCAGCGGCCACGACAACCTCGCCCTGCCGCCTGCCAGTTGCTCCGGCGATGGTCTGCGCCTAGGCGAATCCGCTGGCGGACGCGTGGCCGACGACCTGCGCTCGCCAGTGGCTTGGGCTCCGGTGTCGAAGGTGCCCTACCCCGACGGCAGCGTCGGCCATTTCCCGCACATCATCGACCGCGGCAAACCCGGCATCATCGGCGTGCTGCAAAACGGCCAACGCTTCGTCAACGAGGCTGGCGGTTACTACGATTACGTCGACGCCATGCTCAAGGCCATTCCCGAGGATCAGGAAGCCTGCTCCTGGCTGATCTGCGACCACCGCTTTCAACGCCGTTATGGCCTGGGCTTCGCCCGCCCGGCTCCGGTGCCGCTGTGGCCACATATACGCAATGGCTACCTCAAGCGCGGCGCGAGCCTGGAAGAACTGGCTGTTGCCTGTGGCATCGACCCGCTTGGTCTGGTCGCCACCGTCAAAGACTTCAACCACCACGCGCGTCAAGGCGAAGACCCGCAATTCGGCCGCGGCAGCACGCCGTTCAACCGCCGCAGCGGCGACGCCCAGCATGACGGCCCTAACCCCTGCGTGGCGCCCATCGAGCAAGGGCCGTTCTATGCGGTGAAGGTACAGCCGGGCTGCTTCGGCACCTTCGCCGGTCTACGCACCGATGGGCAGGCGCGGGTGCTGGACGCTGGTGGCCAACCGATACCGGGGCTCTACGCGGCAGGCACCGATATGGCCAGCCCCCTGGGCGGACACTACCCCTCAGGCGGCATCAACATTGGGCCGGCGCTGACCTTCGGCTACATCGCCGGACGCCACGCGGCCACGATCTGAGACTCACTAGCCACGGATGGCAGGCATAAAAAAGCGCCACCCGGATGCGTGGTCCGGGCAGCGCTCCATTGCTCGTAGGAATCAGTCTTCCAGCGATTCGACGCCCAGCTCGTCCCACACCGCTTCGGCGAGGTGGAAAGTGGCGTTGGCCGCCGGGATGCCGCAGTAGATGGCGCTCTGCATGATCACTTCCTTGATCTCTTCGCGGCTCACACCGTTGTTCTTCGCTGCACGCAGGTGCAAGATCAACTCACCCTCGCGGTTCATGCCGATCAACATGGCGATGGTGATCAGGCTGCGGGTATGGCGCGGCAGGCCTGGGCGCGTCCAGATATCGCCCCAGGCGTGACGGGTGATCATCTCCTGGAACTCACTGTTGAACGGCGTGAGCTTCTCCAGGCTGCGGTCGACATGGGCATCACCGAGCACCGCGCGGCGTACCTGCATGCCGGCTTCGTAGCGTTGTTTTTCGTCCATCAATCAATCCTCGAATTGGATCTGTAGGAGCGGGGGGGGGGGGGGGGGGGGGGGGGGGGGAAATTTTTCGAGGCGAGCGAGGGAGGTCACAAAAAAAAGAGGGGGGTGTTGGTATTAAAATAAACGCGCCCCCACCACCGCGGCGGGAG
>NZ_RHQP01000079.1:0-2413 GCF_003935465.1 Pseudomonas sp. o96-267 | reverse complement strand
TGAGCGAGGTGGTCAGGTGGCGCTGACGTTCCTCCAGGTCGTCGCCGTTCTTCACGGTCAGCGTGACCAGGTAGGGGCGCAGCTCGGGGTGTTCTTCCTGGATGACCTGCCAGCGGGCCAGATAGGCCCCCAGCGCCTTGGCGCCGCGCCGGATGGCGCAAAGCGGGCACACCAGGTGCTGCTTGCAAAAGGTCGCGTTGTGCAGCCGTACCTTGCCCACGGTGAAGTACTCCCGGAAGTGCAGGTAGTTGCCGCAGGTGGCGAGGCTTGCGGCGGTCTTGGTGGCTTCGACTCCTGGAACGCCCCGAAGGTGTTCCAGCATCTCCAGCGTGCGGCTGTGCGCCTGGCTGTAGCGTGCTATCCTGTCGCCGAAGTTTTCAGCTTCATCAGCCCCTGTATGCGCTCTGTCCGCCAAGAGAGAAGCGCCTACGGGGGTTTTCTTTTTGGCCATGCGTGGCCCTCCTTCCCGTGTTCACAGCATACCTGCTGCTAACACTTTGTTTCTATGTATCAAGTAAAGAAGCCCCCGACCCGGTCGCACGTCCATTCAGCTGCGCTGAAAAGCCCGTGTGACGCGGGGCGGAGGCTTCGCGTTCGCTACTTCTGAACAGGCTGATGGAGCTGGGGCTTTGCGCCCTGGGGGATGAAGTAGCCCACGGTCTTGCCAATGGCGTAGACCCCCACAGGAACGCGGATGGTCTTGTTCAGCGCGGCCTGAAACAGGCGGGCGTCTTCAACGTTGAGGGTCACCAGCTCCAGCTTGTGGCCCCCGGTGGGGAGGGGGAGGTGCCCGAGGATCTGCACCTTGTCGCGAGGGTCGAACGCCTCGCCGGTCTTCTTCGAGGTGCCACCCGGCTGGACGTACACGTTGGCCACCTGGCCGCACAGCGTGAACATGGCTTCGCTCATCACTCAGCCCCCTCTGCACGGGCATCGACGTACTCGAAGGCGTCGGTGTCCTTCAGCACCTGGTCAACCTTGTCCAGGGCCTCGATCAGGGCCAGCTCGATGAAATCGCGCTTGGTCATGCCCAGGACGCTAAGCGCTTCGTCCAGGCGATCCACCAGGGGCTGAGCGAGCTTGGCGCAGACGTTCTGCACCTTGAAGGGAACGACATCCTCCAGGCTCTCGGCAGGCACGAAAGTGCCGTCCTGGTTGGTGCCGATGGACTTGTTAGCCAGCATTCGCTCGAAGACGCCGAGCGACATGCCGGCGGTCTTGAACTTGAAGGACAGGGCGCGGTACTGGATGAACTGTTCGAAGTGAGTCATGAGATTTCCCCTTTGGGTGATGACGTTTTGTCGGTGGGGAGCATGGCTCTGTGCCTGGGAAGTGTCAAGCGGTTGTATTGGCGTAACGTTACGAAAATTGGCGCATCGTAGGCCGGTTGGCCATGACAAGGCCGCGCCGATGGCGCGCAGAGCAAAGGCAAAAGCACCCTCGCCGGGTGGCATCCCCCGGGCCAGTTCCTGGCCCGGGGTGCTGCCGGAGGGTGTTTGTTCGGTGGGGGGTCAAGGGTTCGCTCCGCCCGTGCCTCCGTTCATCCGGGGGATAAAGCGCCCCCCGGACGAGCCGGGGGCGCGGCCCCTGACCTGTCAACTTTCGGTGCAGGTTTGAAGGTTCCATATCCGGCACCTGGAGGTACCGGATATGACACCTGGAGGGGGCTTTAAGGTCGGAATCCTGGCATATGTGTACCGGAATCCTGATACCTGTAGCCCGCAGAGCGAGGGGGCTTTAGCCGCCGGAGCGAGGGGGGCTGGGCTTCTTGCGCCGCGCCTTGATGGCCGCGATTGTTGCCTCAGAGAGCACCAGACGACCAGGAGCGCCCACGGCCTCGCCGTGGGTCTTCGGACTCTCGCCGGTGAAGCGGTATTCCCCGCCCAGGAAGCGGTAGAACCGATCCCAGTAGGGGAGGGAGTCCAGAGGTTCATCCAGGAGCGATTCGGGCACCTCGACGCCACGGAACAGGCCGAAGCTGTTCAGCAGGCGCTTGCCCTTGAGTACCTGGGCAGCTTCCCAGTTCTGGGACAGCTCCAGGTCGGAGAACTTCACGGCGTACTTGAACACCTCCATGAAGCCTTCGGAGGGGTCGCCCAGGATGGGCCGCACGTCCACCACCATGCTGTCGCCGGTGATGCCGTGCCATTCCTTCGACAGTGCCTGCTGATCGATCTGGGAGGCGCATAGCGCGATCATGTGGCAGTGGGGGTGCCACCCCTTGCCCTTGTTGGTCAATTCGAGCGTGTAGACGCCTCCCAGGGCCTTACAGAGCTCTGTCCAGGGTGCGCCCCTGGTGCCTGCGTTGAAGTACCGCCGACGGTCGCGCAGGCGCTTGAGCGAGGTGGTCAGGTGGCGCTGACGTTCCTCCAGGTCGTCGCCGTTCTTCACGGTCAGCGTGACCAGGTAGGGG
>NZ_RHQP01000078.1:0-2986 GCF_003935465.1 Pseudomonas sp. o96-267 | reverse complement strand
TTGAATGGGTTCATGTGCAGCTCCATCAGCAAAAGGGGATGATAAGTTTATCACCACCGACTATTTGCAACAGTGCCTCAGCAATCATATTTTTAAATTATATAACTCCCAACTGAGCTTTTGCTCCAACGATAAGGCTTTCATTTTGAGTTTCTAAGGCAAATAAACCATACATCAAAGGAGAGGCCGCTGCTCTTTCTAAAGTCTGTTCATATAGTTTATTCCAAACTTTACCCCCTAGTTTTTCATACTCGATGATTAGAGTTTTGAGGCTTTCTTCTCCAAACAAAGTTACATGCCCAGCAAAATCAATCGCTGGGTCATCTATATGGGCTGTTGACCAATCAATAACGCCTGAAACAGCTCCATCCTTTGAAGCTAGTACATGCCCAGCATATAAATCGCCATGTATAAATTGGGTGAAATCTGCCCATAGAACATCATTATCCAACCATTTTCTGTAGCGGGTTTCCAATTGCTCACTTATACCAATTTCAGATTTTACTAACTGCAAATTGTTTGCTATTTCAGGTCTTAAATCTGAAGGTTTCATAATTTTCAAATCATTTTCCCGAACTTCTTTTTCAGGAATACTATGGATTTCAAATAAGGTTTTTGCCAAAGATGTTATGTATTTCGGGCTATCTTTGTCCATATTCCAAATTATTTCATAGGTTTCAGCATCCAAATTTAAAACAGGATTATCTTTAAGTATGGGATAAGCCACTAATTCTGTAGATGAAATTCTCCAATCAGGAACCTCTACAGAAAGATGTTTTTTTACCAATTCTAAAATGCGTTTTTCTTTCTTGATTTGTTCCCTCATGCCATCACGACGAGGAATACGCAGCAACCATTGTTGCCCCTTTGTATCAAGAGCAAAAACGACCTTAAAATCAATGCCCATTTCATTGAAATTCATTTTGTCCGTAAGCAACAAGCCGTGTGCTTCAGCAAGTGATTGAATATCTTGAATTGTCATTTTTAATTTCCTTTAAAGAGTTCAATAATTAATGTTCGGATTAGATTGGCTATCATTAACAATCTCTCTCAAAAGTCTTGATGATTTTGTGGTCTTTGATCTCGTAGATAATGTCAGCAATATTATCGACCAATTGCTTGTCATGAGATACGAAGATAATAGTTCCTGCATAGGACTTCATCATTGTTTCTAATGCGGCAATACTTTTTAGGTCAAGATAGTTTCCTGGTTCATCCATAAGCAAAATATTATATTTTCCTAAAAGCATTTTGGATAAAAGCAGTTTGATGATTTCACCTCCCGATAAGTCGGATAAGTTTTTTTGAATATCATTCGCTCCGATCCCCATTGAAGCCAATACTGCACGAATTTCCGCAACTGTGTACTCGCACTCTTCCTGCATAAACGAGAGCACAGATTTATGCGTGTTAAATTTATATCCTGTTTGTGTAAAGTAGCCAATTTCAGCTTTTGGAGATATGGTTAATCCATCAGCACGTTCTGATATCATTTTTAACAAGGACGTTTTCCCTGTTCCATTCGATCCAGTTATAGCGACTTTAGCGCCAAGCGGTATTATAAAGTTAGCGTCATCAAAGATAGTACGGCTACCAAATTTTAAGCTCAGACCATCTGCCGTAATCGGGAACTTATTGTGCAGTTCTAGGGCTGAACTTTGACGAAAACGAATAGAACGCAAATGCTCTGGTGCTTGAATATCTTCTAATGCAGCCAAACGCTTTTCCATACTCTTAGCTGCCTGATACAGTTTTCTTTGCTTGGTGCCAGTCATTTTTGCATGCCCAAGTCGTCCAGCACTTTCGGTAGAGTTTTTGGATTTTTCTCCTTTTTTCTTATTGTCTAATCGATTAGCTTGCTGGCGTTTTTCTTGCACAGCAGATTCTAATCGCTCCCGTTCCTTCATCATCAGCTCATATTCTACGGCTTGGTGTTGTCGCTCTTCTTCTTTTTGACGCAAGTAATCCGAGTAACCACCCCAATATTCCGTAATTTTACCGTCTTTTAACTCCCATATCTTGTCTACAACCATATCAAGAAAATATCGGTCATGACTGATAACAAGTAATGCTCCATCAAATGCTTTAAGTTGACCAATAAGTAGATCTATTCCATTGAGATCAAGGTGGCTGGTTGGTTCATCCGCTAGAATGCCATGTACTTGTTGGGAAAATGCGGCAGCAATTTTTGCACGAGTTTCCTCTCCGCCACTCATTGTGTCGTTTTGTACATTGGAAACACCAAGGCGAGATAACATTGCCCGGTCTTCGACCGTTTCTATTTCGATTCCGCCCAGTTGGCTGATATGTGCAAAATCACCAAAACGCTGTAATGTCGCTTCGGCTAAAACAATTTCGCCATTAAGTACTTTGAGTAAACTACTCTTTCCTGCTCCGTTATCACCCACAAGACCAATACGGTCATAAGAGTGAATTTCCAATTCATCAATATCCAAAACATCACGCCCAGCATAATCCAAGCGTATGTTTCTCGCTTTAATAATTAAACTCATTTTTATTTACTCCTGTTTAGCTCTTGAAATTTTTTATGCAGCAAACAGGATTTAGGTGAAAACAAAAGCTAGCATCACAGTGTCCTCCCAAAAAAAAGCTATTCATCCACAGGGTGGACAAATAGCTAGTCAATTAAGTTATAACTGGAAACTATGCACTAAAAGCATACTTATAAATTAAGCATACTTTTACTTTATATATCCGCATATATTCTTAAAGACACAACAAAAGCCCACCATTATAAAATAGTGTCACTATGCAAATAGTTGTGTCTTAACGAATGCGGATAGAATGCATAAACTTACCTAAAAAATAAAATTCAGTTTTATGATAACTTTACTGTTAAAAGAAGTCTAGACAACCTTGTTTTATGCTTGGATATAAGGCTTATTTTAGGCACTGTTGCAAAGTTAGCGATGAGGCAGCCTTTTGTCTTATTCAAAGGCCTTACATTTCAAAAACTCTGCTTACC
>NZ_RHQP01000077.1:0-3086 GCF_003935465.1 Pseudomonas sp. o96-267 | reverse complement strand
GCTTTACGATCAGTTACGAAGACAGGCTGCCGCAGCAGTAACCCAAGCCCCGGTTACACAAAATTCTGCACACCCTCCACGCTGGCTCACCGTTCAAGGGTTCATTCTTACTTTCTGCTTCCGGTAGATCCAGCACGCCAACACCACGGCAATCAGCAATGGTAGAAAGCGCACCATCAGAATCACCAGCAGCAATATCGCCAGACAACCGGCCAAGATCCCGGCAAACATGAATGCCGAGGCAACAGTCCGTAACAGCAGTTTCATTGGCACCTCCTTACAGGTAGCCGCGCTCAGCCAACGACACACAATCCTCCTGGCCTACCACAACGTGATCGAGCGTTCTGACTCCGACCAGGTTGAGCGCGTCCTGCAGTTTCGTGGTGAGGTTTCGATCCGCCATGCTGGGTTCTGGGTCACCCGAAGGGTGGTTGTGCACCAGGATCAGGGCGGCGGCGTTGTGCTCCAGGGCGAGCTTCACGACCTCCCTGGGATACACGCTGGCTCCATCAAGAGTCCCCCTGAACAGCTCCTCGAACGCAATCACCCGGTGCCTGCTATCGAGCATGAGCAGGGCGAACACCTCGTGCTCATAGTCAGCCAGCAGCGCCTGTAGGTGACTGAACACCTCCTTAGGCGACGTCAGGGCACGTCCCTTGCGCAGACGCAGGCTGGCCAGTTGCCTGGCCATCAGCAGGATGTCGTTTTCCGTCACCGGGGACTCGACTAAGTAGGTGCCGGCCGTGTCACTGGCTTTCAGCTTGTGCAGGTGCATGGCGGCCTCCTTGGTCTTGGTCTGTGGGTGGGGTGTGACGAGTAGCCTGTGCATCGAGCTTTTCAGCCAGGCTGGGTTTGGTGGGGTTGAGTTGGGAAATTGTTGCTGCAGCAGGAGCTTCACCCTCGGGGTAGAACTCTTCCACGATGGCGCTGGCATCCTCCTCGCTGTCCTCGAAGGCTCCGTTGCCGAAGCCGCGTCGTGCAGCCTCATCCAACGCTGCTTGATTGAAGCCGGCAGCTTGCCGCCGCGAATCGAGTTCACTGGCGGTCACCAGAGCTTCAGCCATGTCCATGCCGCCGCGTACCGTCAGATCGGCGTAGAAGATCGGCGTGCCATGGCTCTGGCGAGTCGACTTACCACGTAGACGTAGTTCCAGTGGCAGGCAGGCCAGGCGGTTGCCCGAGATGGCCTGGAAGTAATGCAGGCGAGCGGCGAGGGTGCGGATGCTGTTGAAGCCGGTGGTGCGAAACACAAAGCTGCCCAGCGGATCCTCATCGCCAATCACCACATTCAGTCGGCCGTAGGGCTTGCAGGCACCGCCTTTGGCCAGCGGACAGGCATCCGGTGAAGGGCAGGGCAGCGACTGCATGCCGTCCTGGGTAACCCGCTTATAAGTCTCGCCATTGCCCACGCAGACGGGGCGTCCGGATTGCCGGTCGAACAGCGTGTAGTCGGCTCGGAAATTCAGCTCCGGCTCGTTGAACAGCAGTCGTACCGGAATGCTGCGCAGCTTGTCGTCCTTGCCCTGACGCAGCTCGTCATTGAGCGGGTGCAGCAGCCAGCCGTCCTTACCCTGCACCTGGGACGTGATGGTGAATTGGTCATCCTTCTCCGGCAGGCGCTTGCCGTTTTTCTCGATGACCTTACCGATGGAAATCCGCCCGAGTACCGGTGGAGTGATAGCCAGACCTTTGAGCATGGTGAGTCTCCTGGAAATGAAAAAAGGCCAGCCACGCAGCGCGAACTGCATGGGCTGGCCAAGGGGAGGGAAGGGATGTAGTAGTTGGGTTTCAGCCGACCAGGAAGCGCCGTGCACCCGTTTTCAGCAGTGGGTACTTGGCCTGCAGGTAGGGCTTGTCCTTAAGCAGTTGAGCTACATCGAGACCGATGCTGTCCTTGGCCTTGCGCCAGCTGACATAGCCGCTGGAGAACTCCGCCCGACTGGCATCGCCCATGGCCTGCTGCAGCACCTGCTTGAGCTCGGCCTCGCGCTTTTCCTTGTCGGCAATCGACTGACGCACGGCTTTCAGCTCGATGTAAGCCGCTGAAAGACCAGCATGCTGGCTGAAGTCGACGACCTGGCCGTTGTCCTCCGGGTAGAGGTAGCGCAGCGCAGACTCAGCTGAAGCCGTGCCATCGGCCGGCGGTGGGGTGTCGGTTTCCACGTAGTGCCAGAACTGGCGCTCCAGCTCGATCAGGCGAGCAATCATCTGCTCGTCCCGTTCGATACGGTGGATCTCCAGCGTTTGGCCACCCAGCAGTACCGCTACATCCGCCGCCTGCTTACCGGTGACGGCGAGCTGGTGCATCACCTGCAGCTGCACATACTCAGGCACGCCCTCTTTCCAGAGTCGTGCCCCATTTATGCCTGCTGTCTTGCATTCGAGGATCTGCACATCGTCCGCCGCGATCACCTCGCGGTCGATGTTAGCCAGCATCCAGGGCAGCTCCGGATTGGGATGCTGCAGCACGGCGTTGATGCGGCGTACCTTATTCTTGGTGCGCTTGCTGTAGTGCCAGGCCACGATGGGCTCCAGCACGTTGCCCCAGTACATCGGGCTTTCCTCATCCTGTGGGTCGGCCTTGGGCATGCCAGCATCACGGCCGGTCTTCTCCATCCAGAGTTCCAGCTGCGACTTGTAGGGGTTGAGTCCTACGGCTGCAGCTGCATCCGAGCTGCCAATACCTTGCTTACGGATCTGCAGCCAGTCCTCGCGTGGCAGCTCCTTAGTGCTGACCAGGCGCAGAGCTGGACGAGATTTGCTGGTGCTGCGATTCAATGAAGTGGCTTTCATAGCGTTCACCTTGCAGAAATAGAAACGCCCGACCTGCAACGAAGCGGGTCGGGCGTTATGGGGTGGAGTAGGTAAAAAGGTCAGGCGACCAGTTGCAGGGCAGTATCCAGAGCGCGTTGCTTGATCTGGGCACCTTGGCCGAACCAGGCAGAGTCGAGGCGGTATTCCGTGCTGCGTGCCCGGCGTTCGTGATCGACGTACTCGGTCACGGCATTGGAGGGTGTGCAGAATTTTGTGTAACCGGGGCTTGGGTTACTGCTGCGGCAGCCTGTCTTCGTAACTGATCGTAAAGC
>NZ_RHQP01000076.1:0-3145 GCF_003935465.1 Pseudomonas sp. o96-267 | reverse complement strand
CGCTGAGTTCGGTATAAGACATAGGGGCAGCACCGTACCGGAAAGGTCAGGTGTTGCACTCAGTTTTTGCCGCCGCCCCTTCAACACCGTCTTGATCGGCATTTGGGCGCGACGCTCTTGCGTTACGCCATACGAGGAGAAATTCCAGCCTGTTCACCGGGCACCGACCAGTTGGTGACGCTTGCTCAGCTTCGAGCAAGCCTCGAATTAGCTGGCTATACATGCAGCAGTGGCCCGATTCCCTCTGCGCCTTTGCTGGTCGAACGACATGGTAAAACGGTGGCGGTCGGCTGCTACCCAGGGCTAATCGATAGTCTTGAGCGCCAGCAACCCTGTCGCGGCACTGATGGAGTTCATGCATTGATCGGGCTCAATGAGTACCTACTACGCTCGGATCTAGCGAGCGCCCAATTAAAGGTTCATGCGCTCTTCAAATAATAATTTGCTGCTGGCGTGCAAGGGTAGGGGGCTCGGTCGAGAAAGCGACTGGCCTGCGTAACGGTTTTGGATGCTGATAACTTTGGTGAAAGAAGAAGTATGGAAGAGCAAGTGGAAGAAATGGCAATTACCGAGTCCGAACAGAAAGGGCTTGTGGTTATTGCTGCATGTGCTGCAAAATTTTTTAAGAGCTCCATTGGTGGCCATACTTTTTACGACAGCACCAAGGGCAAGGACTGGGATCTCTCCACCAATATTTGCGTGAATTTTGTTAATTTGATTGGCAAGAAATTTTCACGTGGAGGAAGAATTTACGGCTACGTCGATCCAGGCATAGTGTCTGCTGCTGAAAATTTTTCCAACTATCTATCCACCAGCGACTTTGCAGCACTAGTGAATGGAGTAATGGCGAGGCTGTGCAATGAAGCCAACGATCCAAATCGTAGCTCCTTGAATGAAGGGTATGTCGTATTCTCGCATTATAGAAATATACAAGGGAGGGATCAGATCCTTGTCGTTATGCTGGGCAAGAAAGGTGGCTATGATTTTGATAATGATGAAAATCTTACCCCGAAAGACACCGAAAGTTTAAATTTGCAAGATTTTCGACAAGCTGCGTGCATGGATTTGACTGGGTTCGCCAAAGCATTTCCAGAAAATAAAGGTGATTCTTATCTTTATTTCATTAAGGGCAACTCGAAGAGTGAGTTCTTCAACTCTGCTCTAGGTTGTTCTGACTCGGTGCCAGGCAAGGTTTGCGTGGATAATCTTAAAAGTGCACTCACGGCCTATTTTGTAGAGGCAGGTGATGATCTTACTGCAACAGTAAAGAGAAAAATTCACGCAAAGGTTGTCTCGTATATTGAAAGTAAAGCAGGTGAGCGTGTGCATTTATCGGAGATCCAGCGAGAGATTGATAAATGTTTGCCCCCTAAATCTCCTCATCATGGGAGATTTCATAAATTCATTAACGAGAATTCTGAGCGTTTCAAAGTCAGCGAGGAGTTTCAGCCCTCACATATTGCAGCAAAGAACATGGGTTATTTAGATGTAAAATTACCATCAGGAGACTTTGATGGGCGTATCAAGCTAGAGGCTATCGCAATCGGTGACAAAAGTGCCGACTTGAGTGTCGACAAGGACTTTGCTTACCTTACTATTAAGTTGCCACCTGAAGCTTCTCTTTCCTTGAAGGGGCTCGGCTCTGAAAAATAATGAGGTAAGTAGGGATGCTAGATAAAATTTACCTAGATGATGGGCAGATAATCCTTGATGCGAGTTCTGTTTCGCCCTCTGATATTCATACATATCTAGTAAGCATCGGATGCAAATATCCGGAAAAACTTGAGAGCATTGCCGGTCAAATTTATTTAATGACTAGCGAGGCATGGCAGGGGAGATACATTCCTTTCTTTGTTAGTGTGGATAGTCTCTGGCACACCCTCCGAGCTAAAGACCAAGAGCCAGAGCATTATTTTGTTATTGGGATTAGTTCGCAGGACATGGATGCCCTTAGGGATAGGTTAAAGTTTTATTTTGCGCTACGCTCTATGCTGAAGGGGTTGTGCCATCACGAGGGTGATGATGCTCAGCCCATGAAATATATTTTCTTCAGTAGCAAAGAATCCTATCTGACAAAGCTTGAAATTCCGTATGCAATGAGCATTGATGATTTCTTGTCTATTAATTTTGATGGTTTAGCTATCAGCAGGGCCGAGACCCTTAAATCTGCGGTACATCAAGACGATGATGTACACTGCGATGAACGCAAGCACGTCATGAGGGAGGCGCTTGTTGAGTTCTTCAAGGATGAAGAGAGTAGAAACTTTGGGTGCCTTATGTCGGGGGTCAAGGAATTCTACCAAGCCTATAGCGAGCGCTATAAGGTCTATGTAAGTAAGTTTTCAGTAAACAAAATTCTTTCTGAAATTGAAAACGAGCGAGTCAGCTTTCTTTGCAAAATACAAGATGCCATCATGTCGCAGCAAACCAAAGCCTTTGCCATTCCTGGTGGAGTTGTGGCAGTTGGTGCAATATTGCGATTCTCCAAGAATTCCTGGGACTTCCTTATAATATTTACAGGATTGTTGATTACCACCTGGATGATCTCTTCTCTCAATAAAAACGTTACGAAACATATCGACCTTTTGGGGGAAGAATTCAAGAAGTCGGTTTCAAAATATAATGATGTAATTGTTGGTATAGAAGATGTCAGAGCTGAGATAGAGCGATCTCGTGTTAAATTGGACACGTCATCAGTAGATGCCAAGAAAAAACTCTCCTCTTTGACTAGAATTGCCTGGATGATCTTGGTTCTCGTCACTCTTCTACTGATAGAACGTTCTGAGCGAATTATTTCTCATGACCTAGATCAAGCTATCAAAGCCTTTAGTGTCTTTGTTAGCTAGCCCCTAAGGACTATTAATCCACAGTTGCTTTCGCGATTACGACCCGCAGACGGGGCGCCATGTCGAAAGCTATCCGAGTGGACTGGCCAGTGGGCTGAGCGCATAGAGATAAGTCGACGGAAAGCCTCGCCTCATCGATTGCCATACGGAAGCGCAAAGCATGCTTTCCAGATAGGGATTGGTTACTGGAGTTCAACTGAGGCTATGAAAGCACCACTCATAGGCGGCGGCAAAAACTGAGTGCAACACCTGACCTTTCCGGTACGGTGCTGCCCCTATGTCTTATACCGAACTCAGCG
>NZ_RHQP01000075.1:0-4055 GCF_003935465.1 Pseudomonas sp. o96-267 | reverse complement strand
CGTCTTGCTCATGGTGTCTCCGGTTCGGAGCGACAGTGTCGCTCATGAGTCGGTTACACAAAAATTCGTACACCCTCGGTCTAGAAAACGAATGCACAGGCACACCCTTGAACGGCCTCGGCGCTTAGCCTCTGCATGGGGTTGTTGCCGCGTAACGCATTTGAATGAAAGATCTTTTTTTGCCTGCGATTAGCCTGCAAACATTATCCACTTCGGCTGAGCCGAGCCAGCTTGGCGCAACCTTCCGATACGCAGCAGTTCGACAGGACAACCCAGGAGAGGCACCTTCACTTAAGCGAGCCAACAACGGCTGCGAAAAAGTGAGCCCGTTACCGTGTTAAGCACAAACGGGCACCAAACGGGCACCAGAAATAGGTTTGTGACATTAACTCAAAAACTCGCAGGCATAAAAAAATCCAGACACCGTTAAGTGACTGGATTTTCTAGGGTTTTTTGGTCGGGACGGAGTGATTCGAACACTCGACCCCTTGCACCCCATGCCGGAGGTCTAGCTTATAAAGCATTGATTTTATTAGAATATTTTATGAGCGCTCGCTGCAGCCACTGCTCTATTCTATCCAACGGTTTTCAACGATTCCCCGCAAAAGTCCCTGAGCAGATCGGCACAGCCCAAGCTCTACTGGAGCTACCTTCTGCCCAGAAGCGGCGTTCCCGCATCGCGCGGCCACTTAACAAAACTTCTAAAGCTCGCGGTGTGCCATCGGGCGACTGAACCGCCCTGGGTTTTGTGCAAGCTCGTCTTTGGTGGGCCACCCTATATGTCCACAGAGAACGCCCTTCGACCGGTCACAGAGAAGCCCGCAATACGCTCATGAAGCACCTGTTCAAATACAAAAGCTCGTCCTTGCCGCCGCAAGTAACGCTCAGTACGACAGGCCTTACAGTATGCCCTAAACCCTGCAGGGCTCTGGAAAACCAAGCGAGCACTGGCAGTGCAAACAGGGCATTTCTCTAAAGAAAGAATCGCCTGGTTATGGCACTCCAAATCTACCGCTTGCTGAGTTGAGTTCGAGGTGATTAATGCGTCCTTGAGCACAGCAACTGCCTCACCAGGCAAGGCCTCAGTGACACTCAGTTCATGGCGTTCTGGATTGATTTTAACTCCCGAGAAATGCCCAGCCTTGGCCAGCACCTCTTTCGAAATTTTGCTCAACACCTGACCATAAGAACGCAGAGCCATACGGCAAAGCGCCTGGTCTACCAGCAGGCCAAAGCGCTCGATGCAGTACATGTCCGATGGTGACAGCGGTATCCACTGACCCAGGCAGGCAGTCGCACCAATCTCCAGACCGATTGCGGGCCAGGCGATAAATCGGTTTTCGCTCTGCAGGTTAACCTCAAACTGAGGCGCATCACTGAACCAGGGCACGATAGTGAGCAGAGGCGCACCCGGTTCCATCCCCACCAGAGACGAACTCACCAGTTGCCACTCCAGCCCTGCCTGCTGAATTCGTATGCGCCTACCAGCCCAGACACCCTCATCCTTACCATTTAGATAAGGAAACAGTGCATGCCTCATAACCAAGCCTGCATAGCTTGAATAGGCAGCAGCGAAGTACTGATTCTTCCTTAAACGCTCTTCGGGTGCAGCACGATCTGCCTGCGTCGCCTTGGCCAGGAGATCCCACAAAATCGCCAGATGCCTATAGTGTTGGTCGTGACTGAGAATATTCGTCAGATGTAGCGCACCTGTTACCTGAGCCTGCCGACTGACCAGCAGGTAAAGGCCACCCTGCTGCAGTCCCACAATCGTTCGATGCAGGCGCTCAAGAGTCGCATGCGTCTCGCCGAGCAACTTAGATGCACTGCTGGTTTGCGCTTCGTTGAATGTCTGCCCCCATAACCGGCAAATCTCGTCGCGCAAACGATGATGGACATTCTCCGACTCATAGAAACGTAGGGCTTGATCCAGCGTTTCCTGCACCCCCCGCAGCTCCGCCAGGCGCACACGCAGGTAGAGCTCGATCTTGTCTAATAAGCGAGCATAAACACAATTCTCATAGATGCCGTAATCATCCTCACTGAAGCGAGCCAGTACCTTTTTGGGGATCACACCACTCAAGGTCTGCCGCTGCCAGCACTCCGAGTGCGAGGCCAGATGCACCAAAGCCCCTTTTGCCAAACGGCGTGCGCGCCCGATATCAGCCACCTCATCCTCATAATGAAGATCAAGGCGCGGACGCTGCGAGATGTGATGCAGATGCCCTTGCTTCACCACATCCAGAAGCTGCTCCTCAAAAGGCTGCAGATGGCTCTTGGCATCAATGATGGAAGCGGGCATCAGAGGGGACATCAAAGGCGCCTGCAGCGCCTCGGCATCAATAGTCGTAATGACCTTGCTCAGCAATTCCGTTGCCGCCGCCAGACTTTTTTGCGACGGCGTAAAACTGCAAGCCTCATCACCCAACTGACAGCGCTGGTTCCCATCACTCACCAACACACCCGTAAATACCGGTGTATGTCCATTGAACGCAGGCCCGTCACCCACAGACTGATAGCGACCGGGCTGGATGAGGGCCGGCAAGTGCCGGCACTGCTCACCAGTAAAACGATCAATCCACATCAGCTACGCCCATCCAAGCGACGAATATCAGCCTCCAACAGCTCCATAGACTTACGCGGATCACCCGCCAGATCAGCGCTGATCCAGAACTCCTCCAGAGCGCCCTTAAGATTACGCAGCGTCTCGGCAGAAACGTTGTAGCGGCCGGTCACTTTGCCAGGACGCATGATTCTCGTGGCCAGCAAGTGATCGAGCGCCTCCCCCGAAGAAGCCCCGCAGGCCAGCATGACAGGGATGAAATCCAGCGCCTGTTTTTCAAAGCGGTTCCCCCAGCCCAGCTCAAACTGGCTGCCCAACTGTTCGGTGAAGGCATCGCCGGTCAAGTCCTTCAGCAGCTTGATGACCTCCTCCTTGTGCTCAGCACGTGCCTTGCCAAATGCCTTGCGCAAGGAACGATAAGAGTAGTTGGCCGGCTCAAACGGCTTGATCGTGAAGCGCTTATCCTGCTTGGGCAGAGTCATTACATGAGCACGATCATAGGTCTTGTCCGCCAGCTCATTGGTGGTTTCATCGTGGTTGGCAGTACCAATAAACCAGACATTGGCCGGTACCCTGATCTTGCGCCCCTCGCCCAGCATCGCAGGGGCATTGGACAACAACGTTTCCGAGAGGCTGATCAATCGCTCATCCGGGTTGTTCTTCTCCAGGGCAGAGAGGAACTCGGCAAAATACTGCTCAGGGCGCGACAGGTTCATCTCATCCAGCAAGATGATGTTGCAGGTATCCTCCCAGCGCGGCGTCTGCGCTTTGTATAGCGCCTGTAAGCAGTCCTTCTCGTAGAAGCGTCGCTCGAAAGCATTGTAATGACCAAGCAGATCGTCGCGATCACGCCAGCCGGCCTGCACCGCGATATCGGTGCAAAAGCCCCCCATCGCTTTGGCAAAAGCCTTGGCCAAACTGGTTTTACCGGTCCCGCTGATACCCTGGAAGACATGCAGCTGGCTCATGGCCAAACCACCCAGCAGTACCCGGATATCCTCGATCGGATAGAACAGTTCTACATACTTTTCAGCTTTAGCAATCCGGTGCTGCAACTGCGAGGCAAATGTCTCGAGATCAGGCACTTCATCCAGATCCATACGCGCCCGGTAATCACGCTCGCTATCCATCAGCGACATGGCCGGGAATGGCGTCTGGGTCTTCTGCGCACTGGTCAGCTGCTCGATGCGACTTTCCAGGTCATCAATGTGCACCGCGAGCGTATTCTTGTGTTGCTCCAGAACGCGTTTCTCACGTGCGACAGCCTCAAGCTCTGTAGACGCGACACGCTTACTGCTCAACTCACGACGCAGCTCATCCCGCTCAGGGCGTAGCTCAGCCACTTCCCTTTCAAGATCAGCCTTGCTGTCGCGCAGATAGTCGTTATCACGCTGCAATTGCGCCGTATCCGATTGGAGGGTGTACGAATTTTTGTGTAACCGACTCATGAGCGACACTGTCGCTCCGAACCGGAGACACCATGAGCAAGACG
>NZ_RHQP01000074.1:0-4082 GCF_003935465.1 Pseudomonas sp. o96-267 | reverse complement strand
GGTCTCCACGCATCGTCAGGCATTGGCGGCCTTGCTGTTCTTCTACGGCAAGGTGCTGTGCACGGATCTGCCCTGGCAGGGCATCAACGAAGACCAGAACCTGGGCATCGCCATCACCCGCCGTGCGCTGGAAGCCCCGCTGCGCGCCATCGTGGCCAACGCCGGTGAAGAACCGAGCGTGATCGTGGCCAACGTCAAGGCCGGCGAAGGCAGCTACGGCTACAACGCCGCCACCGGCGAGTTCGGCGACATGATCGCCATGGGCATCCTGGACCCGACCAAGGTGACCCGCTCGGCCCTGCAGCACGCCGCTTCCGTCGCCGGCCTTGCGATCACGACCGAAGTGGTCGTGGCCGAAGTGCCGAAGAAGGAAGAGCCGGCCATGCCGGGTGCTGGCGGTATGGGCGGCATGGGCGGCATGGATTTCTGATCCGGTTGGCCCGGTCGTCAGGGAACCGGACCGCGCCAGCGCGGTCCGATCCCGGCAACGACCCGACATCAAGGCCCCAAGGACGGGGCCGGAGCCCGGCAGCGATGCCGGGCTTTTTGTTGTGCCCGCGCCGCGGCAATGTCTGACGCGAAGATCAGAACGCACCGATACGAACGTGCGAACACAGGCGCAACACTGAGCAGCCGTCCCCGCACCGGAGCGCTGCGTGCCGCGCCTCGCCACATCCCGGCGGCAAGCCGCGGGATGCGCGCCACTGCCGTCCGCCCACACCGGTTCGCGGTACGCGCGCCACGCGCCCGAGCGCACGCTGCTGTACGCGTTGGTAGAGGCGCACTACCCGGACTTCATTGCACGGATCGAAGCGGAGGGCCGCTCGCTGCCCGGGTATGTCCGCGAGGCGTTCGATGCCTACCTGCGTTGCGGCGTACTCGAGCACGGCTTCCTGCGGGTGGTGTGCGAGCACTGCCGTGCAGAGAGGCTGGTGGCCTTCTCCTGCAAGAAGCGCGGGTTCTGCCCGAGTTGCGGCGCGCGACGCATGGCCGAGAGTGCGCGGCACCTGGTCGAGGAGGTGTTCGGCCCGCGGCCTGTGCGGCAATGGGTGCTGAGCTTTCCGTACCCCTTGCGTTTCCTGTTCGCCAGCAAGCCAGAAGCCATTGGCCCGGTGCTGGGCATCGTGCAGCGCGTGATCGCCGGCTGGTTGGCCGATCAAGCCGGCATCGACCGCGCCAGCGCCCAGTGCGGCGCGGTGACGCTGATCCAGCGTTTCGGCAGCGCGCTGAACCTGAACATCCACTTCCACATGCTGTGGCTCGACGGCGTGTACGTGGAAGCCACCGAGCTGCCGCGGCGCGAACTGCGCCTGCACCGCGCCCGTGCGCCCACCACCGCGCAGTTGACCCAGCTGGCAGCTACCATCGCGCACCGGGTGTGTCGGCACCTGACGCGCAAAGGCTGGCTCGAAGGGGAGGGCGAATCGGCCTTCCTGGCAGACAGCGCTGCAGGCGACGACAGCATGGATGGGCTGCGGATGAGTTCGATCACCTACCGCATCGCCACCGGCCGCGACGCTGGCTGCAAGGTCGTCACGCTGCAAACGCTGCCCGGTGACGCCGGTTCGCTGGAGGGCGAAGCCGGCAAGGTCGGCGGCTTCTCACTGCATGCCGGCGTGGCGGCCGAAGCACACGAAAGCCACAAGCTGGAAAAGCTGTGCCGCTACATCACGCGCCCGGCGATCAGCGAGAAGCGGCTGTCGATAGCGCTCCAGGGCAGGGTGCGTTACCAGCTCAAGACCCCGTGGCGCAATGGCACCACGCATGTGGAATGGGATCCGGTGGATTTCATCGCCAAGCTGGCGGCGCTGGTCCCGCCACCTCGCGCGCATCTCACCCGCTTCCACGGCGTATTCGCCCCGAATGCAAACCTGCGTGCGCAGCTGACGCCCTCGGGGCGCGGCAAGCGGCCTGCGGGCGATGCGGCGCCAGTGGACGTCAGCGCCCACGACGCGCCGCGCAGCCCCGAGGAGAAGCGCCGTGCGATGAGCTGGGCGCAACGGCTCAAGCGGGTCTTTTCCATCGACGTCACCGCCTGCGTCCACTGCGGTGGCACCGTGCGGATCGTCGCCAGCATCGAGGAACCCACCGCCATCCGCGCCATCCTCGCCCACTTCGAGAAGCACGGCGCGCGGGAAGAAGCGCACTACAGGCCCGCAGCGCGCGCGCCGCCAGTGCAAGCCGCGTGACGATCTGCCGGCTGCACAGCCGACGGCGAAACCGGAATCCGAGCCGATGCGGCCACGATCCGCAGGGCGGCGCTCGGCCCGCTGTCGGGAATCAGCGAAGCATGGCTGCTGACAACGCCGCTGCGTGGCCCCGCGATGCCGAAATCCCACTCACAGACGTCCGATCCGTGCCCAAAACGGGGCTTGCGCGACCGCCGCCTACCCAGCAGACTGCCCGAAAAGGGCGTTTGAACTTCCTATACGCTTTGTTAAAAATGTTGCACGATGAAATTTAAATAAACTTGTAAAGCTAATAAATTAACAATTTTATATTCAAAAAAACTTAAATCACAAGTTAAGCTAATAAACAGCTTTAGCTATTTTAAATAAGTTCATTTTAAAAACCAAAATTTAGATTCATTGGCTATATAAAGCTTTAAATCAGTAGCTTCACTAACTTTTTTCACTTATTTATTTAAAACTTAGCAACTTAAAAAGACAGTTAAGTATTTTTAGATATTGCTTGGAATCAATTCAATTCATCAAGTTTTAAAAAATAATTCCTTTTGTCAGGTCTATCATTTTTTAAATGCTTTAAAAATATTTTCGCAGTTTCCTTCGATGCATCCTCTCTTAGGCAACGTTCAACAAAGGATATATCTACAAATTCATCTGCTAACCCAGCACGGCCAAGATCTAAAAAATAAATTTCATTGAATTTATCTATAAAAATATTACTATCCGTGATATCGCCATGAGAAAAAACCAATCTTTCTTCAACACGAGTCTCATTTAACTCATTCCATAGACTTATGTAAGTTTTATGGTCTCCCCATAATTCAGCCTCAAAATCATCTTGATCTATCTCGTCAAGGAGGTGGTTATCAATAAAAAATTTTGACTCTTTTAACCGATAATCAATGTTTGAAATAAATGGACAATCAATAATAGCAACTGCATTTAACAGATTGAGTGCCTCCTTATAGATAGCAAGCAATTCTTGGTCTGTTAAAAAAAGCGCTGAAATTGGTTTTGCATTGATCGCTTTAGTGATCATGAATTCAAACTGCTCATCCTGAAAAGTCATGATGAGTTCAGGCACCTTTAATTTTTCAGAGAGCCAACTCAACATTTTCGCTTCACGAGAGACACTGTATGTGGTCTCTGTATATAAAGTGCTAGAGCGCTTAAGAAAAAAAGTTTCATTATTTCGATTAAAAGAATAAACATCCGATGGCGACTGACCAATTTTATTTGGCTCTAAAACGCTGTTTCCAATAAATTGTTGAATAATATTGGGCAATTCCATCAAGTTTTCCTTTTATTCAGCATTAAAAACCCCGCAAATGCGAGGCCTAGTAAATAGATGATCTTAATTAGGTTCACTGTAGCAAAAATATGGGGCGAATTCAAACATGAGGTGCGACAGTTTGAAAAGTCTTATGATAATCAACAAGCTGAGCAAATTTCTCTAATGGTGTAAGCCAATCTAACGCTTTTCTAGGACGAGTATTCAGTGACATGGCAACTTGATTTAAATAATGCTGATCTGCCTGATTTAAATCAATCCCTTTAGGTAAATATTGCCTAATTAAACCATTCATATTTTCGCATGTGCCTTTTTGCCAGGGTGAATGTGGGTCACAGAAATATACATCTATGCCTAAATCTTCTTCAAGTATTTTATGTTCTGCCATCTCGCGTCCACGGTCATAGGTCTAAAAGCGCAAATACCAACAAAGACTTCATGTATGTGACCCCATAATATTGATTGGCATACATCTTAACTTAAAGCATTAGGCACTGAAATAAGGCTAACTTTGTTTTAGGGCGACTGCCCTGCTGCGTAACATCGTTGCTGCTCCATAACATCAAACATCGACCCACGGCGTAACGCGCTTGCTGCTTGGATGC
>NZ_RHQP01000073.1:0-4309 GCF_003935465.1 Pseudomonas sp. o96-267 | reverse complement strand
GCTTTACGATCAGTTACGAAGACAGGCTGCCGCAGCAGTAACCCAAGCCCCGGTTACACAAAATTCTGCACACCCTCGAGGGCCTGGCATTGGATCCTTACCGATGGCAACACGCTGCTGGCCTTCCTCGAAGGCATTCGCCTGATCCCAGTTAGCCTGAGAAGGCGAGGCCGCCAGGATTAGAGTGGTCATCGCTAAAACTTGTGACGTTAGCCAAATATGAGGGCTTCAAGGTCATCTCCTTATCGGTGGATTCAAACCTTATTTTGGATACCGTATCCAGGCAGCGAAATAGTGTGGGCACCACAAGGGATAGGGCGGTTTTCTAGCGCGTATTTTTCTAATGTTGTCGCTTACAACTGCTGCGGACACACGCCTTGGCAAAGTATGTGGTGGTCGACCCTAAGGACTTGGGACCTGCTACCGAGGGCTGCTAGCTCTCCGCCGGCAACACCAGTCAGTTCCCCACGCATAGGCCACGCATGCCGCATTAGGATCATTAGGATCATTAGGATCATTAGGATCGGGCGAACCCTGGGTGAGAAGAACGGCTCTAGGCAGCCACTCTGCTATGTCGACAGCCGGCCTAATAAATTAGCACCGCCCATTTACAGCGATAGCTGCACCTGTGATTGCACTAGCCTCCTGAGAGGCTAAAAATACGATCACATTAGCGACCTGCTCTGGCGTAACCCAGCGGGTGGCATCCGCATCAGGCATATCGAGGCGGTTCTGCGGGGTATCGATGATCGATGGCATGATCGCATTGACCGTGATGCGCTGATCTTTCAACTCTTCGGCCAACGCCTCCGTAAGGCGCATCACCCCGGACTTTGCTGCAGCATAGGCCCCCATGCCTAGGCTGGCCTTACTGGCCGCTCCGGCTGCAATGTTGATAATGCGCCCGGCTTCGGCTTTCTTCAGGTGTGTCAGCGCGGCCATGCTAGCCGTTGCGGCAGTGCGCACGTTCATTTGATACATCAAATCCCAGGTCGCAAGATCGCCGCCCTCGATGGTCTCCCAGCGAAAACCACCCGCCACGTTGATGAGCGCATCTAATCCTTGAAAATGCTGCTGCACCTGCTGCATTGCACAATTTGCCATGTGCAGATCGGTTAGATCGACCGCGCCGATAAGCAGTTTTTCAGAGCGCGCCGTGTCGGCCAGGGGTCGCGGCACGCTGGCCTGATCAATCAGGGCCACCCGCCAACCATTGGCCGCGAACGCCTCGCCTACCGCTATACCTAGACAACCGAATCCACCGCTAATTGCGACTACTTTACTCACGCTTATTCTCCTTGAAGTGGACTACACCAGGGCTGCACTGAGCACTGAGCCCCGGCACGAGTGGTCAGCTAGGTTGCCACTATTGCCGTGCAGAACCTGTCGCCGAGCCGACAAGTGGGCACAGTCAAGAGTGCTAACTTGCCTGGTCGCTGAGTCGCTGAAAGCCATCAGCCGCTCAACTTTCTTGAGTCGAGAGAAAAGGATCGCGCGCAATGAATCTGATCGTGTTTGCCATACCGATTTTTTTAACCACCACCTTGCTGGAAGCATGGCTGGCGCACCGCCGCGGGCTAGCGGCGTATTCCATACCTGATGCCATCAGCAGCTACCAATATGGTCTATTGAGCCAGGTGGTTGGGGCGTTCACCAAGTTTGCGAAACTGGGCGTTTACACTCTGGTATTCGAAGCCTACCGCGCCACGACCTTGCCTAGCGATAGCCTGTGGGTATGGGTCGGAGCCCTTGTGGCCTACGACTTTTTCTACTACTGGCATCACCGTATGAACCATGAAATTGGCTTGCTGTGGGCCGGGCACGTATCGCATCACTCTTCCGAGTACTTCAACCTGGCAACAGCCTTACGCCAGTCCTCGACGAGCGCACTTCTGGGCTGGATATTCTATCTACCGATGGCAGTGGCCGGTGTGCCGCCCAGCGTGTTTGCCGGGGTGTTGCTGATCGACTTGCTTTACCAGTACTGGGTGCATACCGAGGTAATTGGTCGTTTGGGCTGGCTTGATCGCATCTTCGTCACACCCTCAAACCATCGCGTCCATCATGGGCAAAATGACTACTGCATGGACACAAACTACGGGGGCATTCTGATTCTCTGGGATCGCCTATTCGGTACCTTCGCCGAGGAGCGCAAGGACGAGAAGGTCATCTACGGCGTGCGCACACCGTTGCAGAGCCTTAACCCATTCTGGGGCAACATGCATTACTACATTGAGCTCTGGCAGAAATCCAAAGCCACCCCGGGCTGGCGGGCTAAACTTGGCGTCTGGCTGGCACCACCTGGTGGCTGGCACGATGAGGCGAGCGAGCCTTACGAGCCGTCGCAGTTTAAGTATTACGATCCGTGTACACCCGATGCGGTCAAACGCTATGCGGTAGTGCATCAGGTGCTTGCAATGTTGTTCCTCATGCATTTTCTGACGCTACTCAACACCTTGCCGAAGACCTTACTGGCACTCTACGCCGCTGGCTTTGCCATTTCGGCAATCTCTCTCACGTCACTATTGGAAGGACGTGCCAATGCACGGCGTTTTGAGCAGTGCCGTGTCATAGGACTGGGCATTGCCTTTGCTGCTCTACCTGACTGGTTCGGTTTTAGTATGCCCATCGCACTCAAGCTGATGTTATTGGTTGTAATGCTAGGCAGCGCTGCATGGCTCAGCCGCACTTCCTTCAAACCTGCTGCTTTGTGGACTTCCCAATGAATGCCGATGCCATTTCCGACTTGATCTTGGCTGTGGTTGCCTTTTCCATTGCCTTTGTCCAGCTGCGCCAGCGCCCTGCTCTAGCCATTGGTTGCGGCCTGATCGGCCTGGCGGCAGCGATTGGTACACTGCATTACCAGTATGGTGAGTTGTTCGCCGGCCCACATCGCTTTACCGGCCTGGTTGCCGCCAGCGCAGGTTTCCCGCTGCTGGTCATTGCACTGCGCTGGCCAGATGACTCTGTTGCTCAGCGCATCACGGCCGCAGGGCGCTTCGCGCTCTTGGTTGGGAGCTTCGGGGTGGTGATTAGCGTGTCGGGATTTGACACCTGGCGCATGCTGGTGCCTCTTGGCTCTGTCTTGTTAATCTGTGCCACAGCCTTAGTGACGCGGCGGGTAATGCCACTCGGGGCGGCGCTAGTGTTCATCGTTAGTCTAGCGGCCGGTGCAACCGGTGAAGAGATGCTCGGACCGCTATCTGGCATCCAATGGCTGCACTACTTGCTGTCTTTAGCCCTGCTGCTGCTGCACCGGGATAGGGTGGTGCCGCTGTTAGCTGCGAGCCGTTAATTCGGCTTCCCCTGCATCCCATATCTTGGGAAACTGTCGAATGTGGTTAAGACCCAACATCGATGTTTCCAAGGTTTCCAAATGCAAAACATAGATGACGCAGCCCATCAGACAATCTACCGCCTGCGCGAGGCAGATGACTGGTTCGCAAGCTTGCCGGGGGAAGTGCAAGACAAAATCATCCAGTCTTCCGTATTGCGCCACTATCGCAAAGGGCAGGTGATCACTGCCCAAGGCAGCCGACCGACTGCAGCCTCAGTAGTGCTTGAGGGGCGCGTGCGGGTTTCGCGGCTGCTATTCGAGGGTGAGGAGAAGCTTTATATGATTGGCGAGAGAGGATTTTGGTTCAACTTCCTCGCCCTGATTACAGGCGAAAAGGCCGATGTGGCTGTGATCGCCGATACCAATGTGCAATTACTAATGCTGCCTCTGCAGCAATTCGAGCGAATCCTTGAAGAGGAACCTCTCTATTGCAAGGCAATTACACTTTTTATTGCCAAGCGCTATGCCGCTTTTATGCGGCACTTTGCCGATGGCCAGATGATCGTGCCGCTGCAACGGCTGCGTACAGGTTTAGCAGAACTGTCGTTGCTGCAACCACAGGCAACAGGCTCTGAGGAAGTTATTTTGAATGTTTCTCAGGCGGATTTAGCCTCCATACTTGGTTCTTCCCGCCAGACTATCAACGGGCTGCTAAAACAACTGGAAAAGGCGGGACTGATTAAGATCGGTTTTCGGCATATTCGAGTAATTGATCCAGCTGGGCTTTCTGAGCACGCGGCTAACTGAGCCGGCACTAATCTCGATGTAATTTTCGCAGGGCCGAGTGCATCGCTGTTGATCATGAGTGGACTCACCACCTGACTGGCTCTGTTGCAAAGATTGGCGGCAGTCAGAGGTAGGCTGTCGCTCTGCGCCGATCAGGCGGCTGCTGCGAAATGGTGGTTGAGCATGCCCATGGCCTCCGTCAGCGCCGAGGGCCCAATGCCAAAAGCTCTCTCCACAAGGCGCACC
>NZ_RHQP01000072.1:0-4474 GCF_003935465.1 Pseudomonas sp. o96-267 | reverse complement strand
CGCTGAGTTCGGTATAAGACATAGGGGCAGCACCGTACCGGAAAGGTCAGGTGTTGCACTCAGTTTTTGCCGCCGCCCAACATCACTGCGGCCCAAGCTGGGCTTCCGTACAACTATACAGTCGAATTTGAAATCAAGTAATTCGGCATTTCTCTAGGCTCTCTGGCCGGGGATAGCTATGCTGTTATCTCCGGCTTTTGGAGTATTGCTATGAATATCACGATCAAATCCTATCAGGCGAGCATTCCCGCACAAGTGCCTGCCCAGGAAATACCGCGTTCGGACAACACTACAAAGTCCATCGCTGAAAACACCAACTCGAGCACTGCCGCAACCGTCTCAATATCCAGCTCCGCACAAGCCCGCTATATCCAGAGCAGCGCAACCGAGCGCCAAGCTGCCATGTCGCAAGGTGAATTAAAGCAGCTACACTCAAGTACATGGTCTGATATATACAATTTCAGCCAACTTCTCGGCAGCAAAAATTACAATAAAGATGATTTGCTACCACAAACAGATGATCCCGCACGATTGGAACTGGGAAAAAAATCTCTGGAATACGCCATTTCCCTTCATCAATCCCCCCCGGGGAATGCTTCTAACCCTTTTGCTGGAATGGCCCGAAATGATCTGAGTGCCGTGGTCTATGATGACTCCGGAACATACACCATGGCCGAGCGATATGCTGCCTCAGCAGAACTCCGCATGCAGGACGAGGCATATTTCTCCAGCCTGTCAGCCAAACTAACAAATGGTGGCGATAATCGTGATTTTTTCAAAAGCATTCTGGACTACTTCGATGATCTGCCTCCGGTAGAAAAGGCAGCCTACCCGGATGGTTACAGGGACAGCATCGACAGTCTGTATCAAGAACAGCTGGATCAATGGGGACCGCTCGCCCTAATCAAACAAGCAACCGAGGAAGACACCGAGAAACTCTCTGAAAGCATCTTCAAAGAAGGTCAGTCATCGCAGGAAATGCTGCAAGCCGTCCTGGAGAAAGCGATTGGGCTTTCTAAGGCACAATAAACCATGAACATCTCGATCAAATCTTATCAGACGAGCATTCCCGCAAAGGAGCCGCTGATTTATTCCACCAAACCTGGCCATTCCGTCAGCCCGCGCCGCTTGCGATAATCGCTTGCCCACCCAACGAGCCCCAGCCATGCAATCGAGCTTCACCGACCTCGAGTACGCCGCCAAGAAAAAGCTGACCCGTCGTGACCGATTCCTCGCCGAGATCGATGCCGTCACGCCCTGGGCTGCCCTGGTCGCTGAGTTGGAGCCGTTCTACCCCAAGGGCAAGGGACGCGGACGGCCACCGATTGGTCTTGAGCGCATGCTGCGGATGTACGTTGCCCAGCAATGCTTCGGCCTTTCCGACGAGGGCATCGAAGATGCCGTCTACGACAGCCAGTCGATCCGCCGGTTTGTCGGCATCGACCTGGGCCGCGAGGGGGCTCCGGATGCAACCACCCTGCTCAAGTTCCGGCGCCTGCTCGAAGCCCGCGAGCTGACGCGGGGCATCTTCGAGGTCATCAACCGGCAACTGGCAGAGAAGGGGCTGCTGATGCGCGAAGGCACGATTGTCGATGCCACCCTGATCGCCGCCCCGCCTTCGACGAAGAACGGCGAAAAGGCGCGTGATCCGGATATGCATCAGACCAAGAAAGGCAATCAGTGGTACTTCGGCATGAAGGCGCACATCGGCGTCGATGCCGACTCGGGCTTCGTGCATACGGTGCTGGCCACCGCCGCAAACGTGGCGGATGTGACCCAGGCGCATGCTCTGCTGCACGGCCAGGAAACGGTGGCGTTTGGCGACGCAGGCTATCAGGGCGTTGAGAAGCGCGAGGAAAATCAGACTCCGGATGTTGACTGGCAGGTGGCCATGAAGCGCGGCCAGCGCAAGGCGCTGCCGAACAACGAATATGGTCGAGCTCTGGAGGTTTTCGAGAAGGCCAAGGCCAGCCTGCGCGCCAAGGTCGAGCATCCTTTCCATGTGATCAAGAACCTGTTCAAGCATCGCAAGACCCGTTATCGCGGCCTGCCGAAGAACGCCGCTCAGCTGTTCACATTGTTTGGTCTGGCGAATCTGATGCTGGCACGCAGGCACTTGCTGGCCTGTGACGCCCAAGGTGCGTCCTGATGCTGAGGAACAGGGTGAATACCGTGCCTTCGGTGCGAAAAATTGAGCTTTCGCGGGAGAATTTCTGCTCAGGCGAGCCGAAATTGATCAATTTTTCAACATGCCGCAGCTCGCTTGAGGGCTGCGGTCGAATAAATCAGCACTTCCTTAATAAAGCTGAACTGGGGAGCCATCGTCTGCTCCCCAGTTCTATCAAAATCGCGTCATGGCAACTCAAAGGGAGAATCATAGACCATGCCATCAATTAACCCGTTATCAAATGCACTGGGCAATTTATCACTCAACGCGAACCGTTCACTGCTTGATCCCAAACAGTATGAGGGATTTACCGTAAAAGTAGGGAAAGAAACCAGCCAAAACGGGGTATTGGGTGGCGTTCTAAGTCAGGATGATTATGATAAATTTAAAGAGATAGTAAAAGATATCAATGTTAAAGATGCCAGCCGCAATGATATGCTCACTCTTTACAGAGGGCTTATCGACGCAAAACTTCTGACTTACGAACAAGTCAATTTCGGATATATATCTGGCTCAGTAGAATTTGGCCCTGATGGCAAGGGGATAAACCAAGACGCAAAATACAATCAATGGGATTTTCAGCAAAAACAACTTCCCACATATGCCGGAAGTGAATTTAACGGGAGTCGTGGTGGCGCAATCAATTCCATGAAGCTCATCGCTGCTGTTGCAAATGCTTCACCAGTTACCGGGGCTACTGTAGCGAAAGAAACCTATTCTCCGCAAGATCGCAACTATTCAAGCGGTAATTCATCAAGCTACCAAGTCAATTTCTCTGAGCTGGCACAGCGCCTATCTCGTGGTGAAAGCATTGAAGAACTGAATGTTCCTAAAGATGTGGACATTGCTGAACTGATCAAGCAACTTGAACAAATGGCCCAAGCGCAACGTTCGGCAAAAGCCGTAGAGCCACAGGACTCAAGGGCAGTCTCACAAGGGTGACGGACGCATGAGCATCATCACATCGTCAACCGGCATCATGTCCGTACAGCCTGCGCAGACCATCACAACGGGCAGTGCGCAGTCTCCCCTTGGAAATACTCAGCCAGATGACGCAGGCTCTGTAAAAATTTCAATGGCTGGCCTTATGATGGCTGGGCAAGCCAACAAGAAAACATCAGGGAAATACGACGACATTGAAAATAGCGGCCTCCCCGATGAAGTGCAGCGCATTCTGAAAATGATCCGCGACCTTAAAGAAAAGCTCAAGGCTGAACAGGAAAAACTCCAACAGATCATGAACGATGCCAGCCTTAGCGACGAAACGCGACAGGTGAAAGTTGCGCAGAGCCAGGCAATGATCAATGCGCTATCTGGAGCGTTGGCAGATGCAAATCAAATGCTGGCAAAAGTTACCAAAGACCTTAACTTAAGCAAAGAAGATTTAGTGAAGGTGGCAGCGCTTGCAATGAAGTAATGATGCCCATTTCGATACGCCGAAGACCGAAGCCGCGCAGGTCAGGCTGGATATGAGCGTCCGGCTGGCGGTCATCCTCTACCGCAACGAGCAGGGCATCGTGGTTCCGCCCCAGGTTTTGGCGACGGACAATAACGGTTCAACTTATGTCATGTTCCGCGCCACAGCAGGCGCAACGCCAGCGAATGTTCCTGCCGTGCCTGGACAGGCGATCACCCAGGGCGTTGAGGTGCAAGGGTTGCAGGCAGGGTATGTTCTGGCGCCATGAGCACGACGAAAACTTACGCAAAAAAATGCAGAAAAAACAGCCAGGAAAGCTAAAGAATTCTCATTTACCGCCGTTAATTTAGATGTTCTTCCGCTGCCGGGGAGACCTGGCAGGTCAGGTACTTGCCTGAATGCTGAGGGACAAGCGCTGTAGAGATTATCAACCTTAAAAGGACATTTTATGAAACTCGCTAAACTGTTCGGAGCAGCCGCTCTCTTCGCGTCGATGGTCGCAACCGCCCACGCGGCCAATACTACTGTCACCGTTAAGGTGAAAAACTCCACCACCACCGAAGCAGCATACACTTACGAGTACTTCTCAGGTAGCGTCTCGCCGACGCCAGGCTCGATCCTGCCGTCCAATACAACAACTTTCTACCTGACCAGCGTTGCAGATACGGTTTCTGGCATGCGCTTCGTCTACGCTTCCGGCAACAAGAAATGCCGTTTTGCGGCATCGCACCAGGTCAACCCAAGCACCAAAGTACCGAGCTGGACCAAGACCGGCACCAGCATTGGCACCACTCGCGCCACCTGTAATGCCAAGGCGGTTGCAGGAGCTGAGTGCAACACGGTTATTGAATTGAAGCCGGAGCATCATGCCGCATTGCCATGGCATTTTG
>NZ_RHQP01000071.1:0-4542 GCF_003935465.1 Pseudomonas sp. o96-267 | reverse complement strand
TTGAAATCCGTCATCGTTCCGTCCGTCCAATCTCCGCCAAGCATGCTCAAGCTTCACGATTTTTGCAACAGAGCCCACACGAGTATTGAGCATAGTCGAGATTGGTGCAGATCACTTCTGATATTGAACTGTCAGGAGCTGGCTGCACAACAGCCATTACGCCCAATCAACTGGTGCAGTCGTCTTCTGAAAATGACATTTGGTATCTCTCATAAACGGATGTTTTTGAGAGAACTATCTTCGGCCTTCACACGCACGAAAGGCGGCGAAGCTCCGCCGTTAATCCGTCCGCCGGAGATCTCGCCCAGGCAGGCTGAAGGCCGAGCAAGCCTGACAGGCCCGAAAAGCCCGGCACGGGCGTCGGCGGCGATGACGGCGGCGGCATTATCCAGGGTTGATGATGGAAGTGGAGGATATCGACAACCTCTCGCGCAACCAAGACATCGCGGTCGGACTGCAAGTGATCTTGAAGCCACGGGCCCGTCCCACCCCGACATGGACCTCGATGCCCGAACGGACGTTAGATTTCGAGTTCTAGGCGTTCTGCGATGAAGGTTGGATCCCAGCCGGGATTGAAAGTGTCGACGTGGGTGAATCCGAGCCGCTCGTATAGGCCACGCAGGTTCGGGTGGCAGTCGAGCCGCAGCTTGGCGCACCCCTGCGTTCGCGCGGCATGGCGGCAAGCCTCGATCAGCGCGGAGCTGACACCCCGGCCCGCATGTGTCCGTCGCACCGCGAGCTTGTGCAGATATGCGGCCTCCCCCTTGAGGGCGTCGGGCCAGAACTCGGGATCCTCGGCCGACAAGGTGCAACAGCCGACGATGCCGTCGCTGCAACTCGCGACTAGGAGCTCGGATCTCAGGACGAAGGTCTCCGCGAATGTCCGGTCGATCCGCGCGACGTCCCAGGCGGGCGTTCCCTTGGCGGACATCCACGCCGCAGCGTCGTGCATCAGCCGCACAACCTCGTCGATATCACCCGAGCAGGCGACCCGAACGTTCGGAGGCTCCTCGCTGTCCATTCGCTCCCCTGGCGCGGTATGAACCGCCGCCTCATAGTGCAGTTTGATCCTGACGAGCCCAGCATGTCTGCGCCCACCTTCGCGGAACCTGACCAGGGTCCGCTAGCGGGCGGCCGGAAGGTGAATGCTAGGCATGATCTAACCCTCGGTCTCTGGCGTCGCGACTGCGAAATTTCGCGAGGGTTTCCGAGAAGGTGATTGCGCTTCGCAGATCTCCAGGCGCGTGGGTGCGGACGTAGTCAGCGCCATTGCCGATCGCGTGAAGTTCCGCCGCAAGGCTCGCTGGACCCAGATCCTTTACAGGAAGGCCAACGGTGGCGCCCAAGAAGGATTTCCGCGACACCGAGACCAATAGCGGAAGCCCCAACGCCGACTTCAGCTTTTGAAGGTTCGACAGCACGTGCAGCGATGTTTCCGGTGCGGGGCTCAAGAAAAATCCCATCCCCGGATCGAGGATGAGCCGGTCGGCAGCGACCCCGCTCCGTCGCAAGGCGGAAACCCGCGCCTCGAAGAACCGCACAATCTCGTCGAGCGCGTCTTCGGGTCGAAGGTGACCGGTGCGGGTGGCGATGCCATCCCGCTGCGCTGAGTGCATAACCACCAGCCTGCAGTCCGCCTCAGCAATATCGGGATAGAGCGCAGGGTCAGGAAATCCTTGGATATCGTTCAGGTAGCCCACGCCGCGCTTGAGCGCATAGCGCTGGGTTTCCGGTTGGAAGCTGTCGATTGAAACACGGTGCATCTGATCGGACAGGGCGTCTAAGAGCGGCGCAATACGTCTGATCTCATCGGCCGGCGATACAGGCCTCGCGTCCGGATGGCTGGCGGCCGGTCCGACATCCACGACGTCTGATCCGACTCGCAGCATTTCGATCGCCGCGGTGACAGCGCCGGCGGGGTCTAGCCGCCGGCTCTCATCGAAGAAGGAGTCCTCGGTGAGATTCAGAATGCCGAACACCGTCACCATGGCGTCGGCCTCCGCAGCGACTTCCACGATGGGGATCGGGCGAGCAAAAAGGCAGCAATTATGAGCCCCATACCTACAAAGCCCCACGCATCAAGCTTTTGCCCATGAAGCAACCAGGCAATGGCTGTAATTATGACGACGCCGAGTCCCGACCAGACTGCATAAGCAACACCGACAGGGATGGATTTCAGAACCAGAGAAAGAAAATAAAATGCGATGCCATAACCGATTATGACAACGGCGGAAGGGGCAAGCTTAGTAAAGCCCTCGCTAGATTTTAATGCGGATGTTGCGATTACTTCGCCAACTATTGCGATAACAAGAAAAAGCCAGCCTTTCATGATATATCTCCCAATTTGTGTAGGGCTTATTATGCACGCTTAAAAATAATAAAAGCAGACTTGACCTGATAGTTTGGCTGTGAGCAATTATGTGCTTAGTGCATCTAACGCCGCCATAAACGGCGACAGGGTGGCGCGCCTATTGCGCATAAAATGGCGAAGCCATGCGCAACAGGCGCGGAATCTCTGGCGTCCGGTTTGATGGCTTTGTTATGCAAAGGACTAGTCTTCAATGACGTGTAAACCACGGCGCTTTAAGTCCTCTAACGAATCCAACATTCCCCTTATTAATTCAACAGGATGCCCCTCCCAGTCTTCAACAACGCCAACAATTCTCAAGGGTTCGCAGGTTCTATAGGACTGTGTTGGATTACCGGGAAATTTTTTGTTCGTAAGATTCGGATCGTCTTCGAACGGTCCTGTTGGCTCAACTATGTATATGTAGCCGCGACCCTCGAGGCCAGACAGTGACATAGCAAGTTCAGCTCCCCAAACTGCTGGCTCCATCAAGGCTGAAAAGTAGATGTGCTTAAGAATACGACCGTCCTCGAAATGAGAGATGAACCCTGTGGTTAGCAAGTCACCAATCGCCAAATTGGCTTTGGTTCCATGATAGAACGGTCCTTGCACCTGCTTGTAATTATCATGAGAGATGGGAATCCAATCTTTTACCATTTTAAGACCCTTAATTGTTGGGATTTGGCTGCATAACACCTGAATTAAGCCGCGCCGCGAAGCGGCGTCGGCTTGAATGAGTTGTTAGGCAACACCGCGCTTTCTCTCGAAGGCTTGTCGTGTTTGAACCATGTAAACCGCCGGCCCGTCAGGCGTGGTGATGATCTTCTCCCGCACGAATCCTGCCTTCTCATAGCAGCGTATGGCTCGATGGTTGTTCGGAGTCGGGTCGGTCTGAATCTTCGTCACGGTGGGGTCCGAGAACAGTAGTTCAACGAGAGCGCGGACAAGCCTTGTTCCTAGGCCTTTGTTCAACTGTGTCGGGTCAGCCAGAAACTGGTCTATTCCTCGCACTCCTGGATCAGTTTCATCTTCCCACCAGCCATCACCGCTTCCGAGCGCGACGTACGACTGAGCATAGCCGATCGGTTCCTCGCCCAGCATTGCGATGTACGGTGTTACGGACTCTTCCGCCATCGCTCTGGGCAGGTAGTGTTCCAGCACTTCATCAAGAGTCGGTCGCTCTTCGTCACCACCCCACCACTCAACGATGTGCGGCCGGTTGAGCCAATCATGGAGCATCGGCAGGTCGCGCTCGGTCATGAGGCGAAGAGTTATGGGGGGGGGTGCTCGCGGACATGAAATGGTCGCTCTGTGCTGCCTAACGCCTCAATCAGCCGACGCGTTAGCGTTCGGCTGGATTGATTTGTTAGAGGCTGTCTCAGCCAGACTTTTGGTGTGTTTTAACAGCGCTATATCCCCGATTTTCCCATGGCCAGGAATTACTATCTGGGCTTCTGAGTACCTAGACAGAGCATTCTGAGCTGATCGGGACCATTGATCAATATGGGCTTCACCAGTGTAGCCTAACCCCTCGGAATCAAGGCTACGCACAAAACAGCCGCCAAATAAGATTTTCGACTTTGGCAACCACACCACTACGTTGTCTATTGTATGACCACCTCCTGGATAAAATACTTCGATAAGGCCGTCAACCAATGTGGACTCATTTCCTTTCAAGGTGTATTTCGCTGGCTCTTTTTTATTTTCTTTCAAGAGATGGTTGGTTGAAGTCGTGGCATACGTAGAAATTGATTGGTCATTAAGCCATTTAATTCCTGCGGTTCTATCCTCATGCCAATGAGTAGAAACACTCCCCAGTAGCTCATAACCATTTTTACGAATCCAATGTACGAGCGTTTCTGTATCTCGGTCTGACCAAGGTGTATCAACAATGAAAGCATTACCCTTATCTATGACAACAAGGCCGTTTGAACTGACCAAACCAAACCCATTCACACGACTGTATGATGTGTGCAAAAAGATGTTCTCTTTTACTTTCTCGATTCTTAGCTCAGGTACCTCGTCGTTAGCAAGCGAAGACAAGCTGAATAGAAGTAATAACGCTGTAAAATGTGTTCTCATTCGATTTTTCCCTCTAACTTTGTTTTAGGGCGACTGCCCTGCTGCGTAACATCGTTGCTGCTCCATAACATCAAACATCGACCCACGGCGTAACGCGCTTGCTGCTTGGATGC
>NZ_RHQP01000070.1:0-4657 GCF_003935465.1 Pseudomonas sp. o96-267 | reverse complement strand
CGCTGAGTTCGGTATAAGACATAGGGGCAGCACCGTACCGGAAAGGTCAGGTGTTGCACTCAGTTTTTGCCGCCGCCGCCGTTATTTGAAGAGTTTTATAATAAAGTTTCTGCAAAACCTGCCGTGAAAAGTGAGCTAGTCAGGATCGGGCGCTGGCCAAGTAAAGACTTAGATGATTTTTACGGTGCAGCAGCAATCGAAACGAAGACATACGCATCGGGGAAGAAGAAGGGCGACAGTTTCACCAAAAAGCATTGGGCAGGTCGGCTTCAAACTCAGCCCGGTGATCGCGAAATGATGACTCGCCATGAAATGCAAGCGCGTTGTCCCGAACTGTTGATCACCAACTACTCCATGCTCGAATACATGCTCATGCGACCTATCGAGCGCGATATTTTTGATCAGACCAAAGAATGGCTCAAAGCGGACGCGCGCAACGAATTTATCCTGGTGCTTGACGAGGCGCATATGTACAGAGGGGCAGGTGGAGCCGAGGTGGCACTGCTGATTCGACGCCTATGCGCGCGGCTCGACATTCCGCGAGAACGCATGCGTTGCATTATGACTAGTGCGAGTCTGGGGCCCGCTGACACCGCCGCAGTTGATGGCGAGCGTTTTGCTCGGGACTTGACGGGCTTGGCCGACACATCGCCACGGCGCGTCAGGGTGATTCAGGGGACACCAGAACAACGCTGCGTAACACAGACAGCGCCGGCAGCACAGCTTAAGGCGTTGACGGATTTCAATCTGGCCGATTTTCAACGCTCGGCCGATGACCTCGATGCAGCCACTGAAGCAGCGGCGCAACTCGCTCTTCGGTTAGGTTGGAACCAACCGCCGCGCGGTGGCCATGCAGCGTTTCGTAACTGGCTGTTTGAACATCTTACGGGGTTCGAGCCGCTGGAGAACCTGATTACCGCCGTATCGGGTCGAGCGGTTCGCCTAGATGAGCTGAGTGATCGGCTTTTTGGCAATTATCCTGCGGTCGATGCGGAGAAAGCCACCGACACGCTCCTGGCACTGGGTAGCTACGCACAGCGGAGCACAGATGGCCGGGTGTTGCTTCCGACGCGCCTGCACCTCTTCCATCGCGGATTGCCAGGCTTGTTCGCTTGCGTGAACCGTACCTGCTCCAAGCGCTTGGGCCATCATGATGGCCCCACTATCCTAGGCCGTCTGTATACGAAACCCGCAACCCAATGTGGCTGCGAGGCCAATGGACGCGTGTATGAATTACTCACGCATCGTGACTGCGGAGCAGCTTTCTTACGTGGTTTTGTGAACGAGGAGCAGGACTTCGTTTGGCACCAACCCAGTGGGCCGTTATCAGACGGTGCGGTTTCTAAGCTGGTGCCAATAGAATTGTGCGTGGAGGACGCTATCCATCCTCGCAGTCGACATATCGAGAAATGGCTACATATGGCCAGTGGCATTCTCTCGAATGAACGGCCAAGCGATGAAATCGGGTTCCGCAGGGTTCGTGTACCGGACAAGGCCGCAGACGCAGGCGATCTGACTTTCGATCATTGTCCTGTCTGTACACGCAAAATAAAAAACACCAAAGATGATCCATCAAAAATTATGGATCACCTTACAAAAGGGGAGGCTCCGTTCACTACGCTCGTCCGGACGCAAATGGCTAAACAACCCGCCAGTCGAGCCAAAGATACTCGGCACCCGAACGCCGGTCGAAAGGTTTTGATTTTCTCTGACGGTCGACAAAAAGCTGCTCGGCTAGCGCGTGATATTCCACGTGATATTGAACTTGACGTGTTTCGACAGGCTGTCGCATTGGCTTGTCAAAAACTAGTGGAGTTAGGAAAACCCGCCAAGCCCACGGCCTTACTCTACCTAGCCTTCCTTTCGGTTTTGACCGAACACGACCTGCCGATGTTCGATGGTGGTGACTCGAGAAGAGTCGAGAGTGCACGAAAGTTATTTGATGACAATTATGACTCCGACCTGGCGGAAGCCATTGGGGAGAATTTCACGCCACAGGAAATTCCAGCGCGTTACCAGATTGCCCTTCTCAAACTTCTTTGCGGCAATTATTACTCGCTGACCGGGACAATGGTCGGTTTCGTTGAGCCTACCCCCCTGAAACTGCGAAAACTCAGCCAGCACTTGTCGACGACTGGGCTTGCGATCAGCGAAGCGAACGTCCGTGAACTGGCGGTAGGGTGGATTGACTCGATGCTACAGGAATACGCATTCGACAGATCCATTGAGTCGGTCTACCGCTGGAAGGCAGCTGGTTATGCGAACTCGGCATGGGGCAGTAACGGTCAGTTTGGGAAATCGTTGAAGGAGAGCTTGATCAAGCATTTCGGTTGGCCGAGTGAGGCGATGCAGCGAGTTGAAGCTACCTTCCGAGATCAATTGGCGGAAGAACTCGATGGTACCTGGTTCCTGGTGCCTGATTCCTTATCTATTGTTGTCGACTTAGCCCACTGTTGGGCGCAATGCGCTGACTGCACTGCGCTGATGCCCTTCGCCTTGGCGGGTAAGGTTTGCCTGGCGTGCGGCAGCGACGCGGCAGCGCCTCTGGATCCGAGAAACAGCGATTATGTTACGGCTCGAAAGAACTTCTGGCGGCTTCCGGTGGCTAGGGCCCTAACACCAGGAGCAGAGCTGTCCAACATGAGCGTGGAAGAACACACCGCTCAATTGTCGAACCGTGATCGCAGTAGGGTCCATGCAACTACAGAACTCTATGAGATGAGATTCCAGGACGTGCTGATTGAGGATCGGGATCGTCCTATCGATGTACTCAGTTGCACAACGACTATGGAGGTAGGCGTCGACATCGGCTCGCTAGTCGCAGTAGCGTTGAGAAACGTTCCTCCGCAGCGGGAAAACTACCAGCAGCGCGCGGGGCGGGCTGGGCGGCGTGGTTCGTCGGTATCCACCGTAGTCACCTACTCACAGAATGGCCCGCATGACAGCCACTACTTCTTGAATCCATCACGTATCGTGGCAGGTCCACCTCGTACACCGGAGGTCAAGATCGATAATGCGAAAATCGCCCGTCGGCATCTTCACGCGTACCTGATCCAGACTTTTTTTCATGAAATTATGGCGCAATGCACCAGTGCCTTGGCTGAAAAAAACTCGTCGTTGCTCAAAGCGCTTGGTCCGACTAAGGACTTCTTCTGCAGTACCGAACAACCCGGCCCCAACTTGAACAGTTTCGAGGCCTGGGTGGCTCGCCGGGTACTGGCCAGCGACGGTGATCTTCGCGAGTCCATTGTCGCTTGGTTGCCGCCGGGGTTGGATACCCGCGGGCTTTCATTGACGGAATGGCTGGCTGATACCAGTAAGCGCTTACTTGGGGAGCTCAAGAACCTCGGTAATACCGTCCAGGCGACTAAGACGTATGAGGATGTTGCTGAACAAGAAATCCAGGACGACGAAAACCCCTCATCAAACATCGAACAGGCGGAACTTCTAGAGTTCCTGTTCTATCACGGATTGCTTCCCAGCTACGCCTTCCCGACCAGTCTTTGCAGCTTTCTCGTTGAAAAGCTGACCAAAAACGCACGAGATCGTTGGGAAGTGCGTACGGTGCAACGACCGCAACAGTCAATTATCAAAGCCCTTAGCGAATACGCCCCAGGGCGACTCATAGTTATTGACAAAAAAACCTATCGTTCGGGTGGCGTCTTTGCAGATCTGCCGCCGGGGGTAGTGAATCGTGCAGGCCCTCTCTTCGAAAACCAAAAACCGCACACGCACTGTAAAGCCTGCTCGTTTGTGCGTGACCCCCGTTCAGCTAATGAACTGATGAGTTGTCCCGTCTGCGGCCAACAGTTGGTTACTGAACATATGATTGTGCCAGAAGTGTTCGGCCCGGAGAGCGCCGCTGACTTGCCGGAAAATGACCGCGAGCAAGAAATCACCTACACGACAATGGCCCAGTTGCCGCAACCAGTCGATCCTGAGGTTTTCAGCTTTTCCGCATGTGGTCCCTATGCAAGCTACACCTATGCCATCGACCGTACGCTCGTTACCGTCAACCGAGGCAAGGAAGGCACGGGAGAAGGGGGCTTTTCAGTCTGCATGGAATGCGGCCATGCCTCGGTCTTTGATCAGGAGGCGAACTCCGGGCCACATGAGCGTCCATACAAGCAACTTGGTCCAAAAGGAACACCGCCGAAGTGTTCTGGGCAGTTCGCACGCGTGTTGCTAGGCCATCACTTCGACACAGACCTTCTGCTGTTACGCCTCAAAATCGCAGACCCCATCGTGACCGATACTGTAAACGGTGTGGTGCTGCACATTCTCGAAGATGCTTTGCATTCTCTTGCAGAAGCACTAAGGCTAGCGGCCAGTCGGCATCGGCAACTGGATCTAGACCCTGCCGAATTCGGCTCTGGCTTTAGGATTGAGCCTGCTCTGCACGGTGATTCCCGTATCCTGGATATATTTTTGTACGATACGTTGTCAGGTGGAGCAGGGTACGCAGAGATTGCAGCGCGGCACATGGAAGAAATTTTGGATGCAACGCTTGAGCTGTTGGATAACTGCACATGCGAGACTTCCTGTACAGAATGCCTCAACCACTTCCATAACCAACACTGGGCGGTTGCAGGAGCTGAGTGCAACACGGTTATTGAATTGAAGCCGGAGCATCATGCCGCATTGCCATGGCATTTTG